>JAUMVH010000268.1 GCA_030530245.1 Ruminococcus sp. | reverse complement strand
GCGCTCGGTCTGAGCTGCCCAGTACTTGTCGGCGGGCACCTTTACCTCGCCCATAGAGTCATGTTCGATACGATAATCCATAGTTAACCTCTCCCATTTTTTAGTTCGGAATTGTGGTATCGCCTTCGGCGATAAGATTTAATAATTGTGCCGACGGGCACACCTAAATACCTAATTCCGCAATCCGAATTAGTCTAATTATAGTATATCAGCGAAAACGCGCGATTTCAAGAGTGGATTCCGCATAGAGATATACGGATATTGATATAATATTAACAATGTTCTTCTGCTCCGAGTCCGCGGCATATGCACATATATTTCATCATATATTTTAACGCAGAAATTCCCGCGTAAAAACTGCATATAATAACGCCGTCAAAGGCAGGCTGTTCCGTGCGGTATGCACATATGCTCCCAGTATTTCCCTGCGGAAGTGATAGACTACGCCGCTCATTTTCCTACGAAGCCGCTCGGAAACGTGCCTCCCGAAGTCATACCGTTACAGCATATCGGCATAACCGATTCCATATAGCACAGCCGCAACATTGACAAAAAAATCACATTTTCTTCACATTGGCAAATGCAGAGTGCAGGGTATCCCCTGCACTTGCTCAGTCAGATGTGTTTATGCAGTAAGAGAGCGTAGTAAGGCTGTCGCCGAGGTGTACGTTCTCGACCGCGACGTCCTTGTGGCTCACGCGCAGGTCATAGTGCGTGAAGTTCCAAAACGCGCGAATGCCGTAGCTGATAAGGCGCTCGACCTCCTTCTCCGCCGCCTCGCGAGGGATACAGAGGATAGCCGCTATGGGCTTGTGCTCCTTGCAGTAGCCCTCGATATCAGCGACGTCCATAACGGTGAGGTCGCCCACCTTTTTTCCGACGAGCTCGGGGTTGGCGTCGAAGATACCGATGAGGTCGAAGCCCCTGTTGCGGAAGTCGATATGGCTTGCAAGAGCCCTGCCGAGGTTGCCTGCTCCGAGGAGTATCATCGGGGTCTGCTTGTCGAGCCCGAGTATCTTGCCTATCTCGGCTTTGAGCCCCGTCACATTGTAGCCGTAGCCCTGCTGACCGAACTCGCCGAAGCAGTTGAAGTCCTGACGTATCTGCGAGGCAGTGAGCCCCATTTTCTCTGCGAGCTCCCGCGAGGAGATACGGACATAGCCGTTCGCCTCGAGGTCGCCGAGAAAGCGGTAGTACCTCGGCAGACGCCTGATAACTGAATTTGAGATTGCGCTTTTTGACATTTTAATTAAGCCTCACTATCTATGCGGTATCAGCCGCGATCACATTAGTCTGTCGAGTCTGACTTTGATTTCGTCGAGGAATGTCTTTGAGTCCACCTTGCGCTTGTTTTCAAGCTTTGAGATGAGGAAGAGGTCGCCCGTCATGACGCCGTCCTCGATAGTCTGAATTGTAGCCTTCTCGAGCTTGTCCGCGAAGTCGCAGAGCTCGGGAGTGCCGTCGAGCTCGCCTCTCTTGCGGAGAGCGCCGCTCCACGCGAAAATGGTCGCAACGGAGTTGGTGGAGGTCTCCTCGCCCTTGAGGTACTTGTAGTAGTGGCGCTGAACGGTGCCGTGAGCCGCCTCATACTCGTAAATGCCGTCGGGCGAAACGAGGACTGAGGTCATCATCGCGAGGCTGCCGTAAGCGGTCGACACCATATCGGACATAACGTCGCCGTCATAGTTCTTGCACGCCCATATATAGCCGCCGTTGGAGCGGATAACGCGTGCTACGGCGTCGTCGATGAGGGTGTAGAAGTACTCGATGCCCGCCGCCTCATACTTGTCCTTGTACTCGTTGTCGTATATTTCTTGGAAGATATCCTTGAAGCGGTGGTCGTACTTCTTGGAAATAGTATCCTTGGAGGCGAACCACACGTCCTGCCTAAGGTCGAGACCGTAGTTGAGGCAGGCTCTTGCGAAGCCCGCGATAGAGTCGTCGAGGTTGTGGAGTCCCTGAATGATACCGTCGCACTTGGTGAAATCGTGGATGAGCTCGCGTGTCTCGTTGCCGTTCTCGTCGGTGACTATGAGCTCCGCCTTGCTGCCCTTGTTCACACGCATCTCGGTGTTCTTGTAAACGTCGCCGTAAGCGTGACGCGCGATGGTGATAGGCTTAGTCCATGTAGGGATATAGGGCTCTATGCCCTTGACGATGATAGGAGTTCTGAACACCGTGCCGTCGAGAGCCGCACGGATAGTGCCGTTGGGCGACTTCCACATCTGCGTGAGGTTATACTCGGGCATTCTTGCCGCATTGGGAGTGATAGTCGCGCACTTTACAGCCACGCCGTACTTCTTTGTAGCCTCCGCGGAGTCGAGCGTAACTTGGTCTTTCGTTTCCTCACGGTGCTTGAGCCCGAGGTCGTAGTACTCGGTGT
>JAUMVH010000056.1 GCA_030530245.1 Ruminococcus sp. | reverse complement strand
CATATCCCGGAAGGTCTCGATATAGGTATCTGCCGACGACGACCAGCTGAAATCACAGCCCATCGCCCGCTTGACGAGTGCCTCCCAGCAGTCGGAGTCGTAGTAGTCGCGCTTGGCACGCCATACTGCGTCGAGCATATCGAACGCGTTGTAGGTCTTGAACGTGAAGCCGTTGCCGTTCTCGCCGCCGTTGTCGCGGACGGAGTCGCGCAGACCTCCCGTCTCGCGCACTATCGGGATAGTTCCGTAGCGCATGGCTATCATCTGAGCAAGACCGCACGGCTCGCTCTGCGACGGCATGAGGAACATATCCGCGCCCGCGTATATCTTATGTGACAGCTCGGGTATGAAGCCGATGTTCACAGCCACGTTCTCGGGGTAGCGCCGCGCCATTTCGAGGAAGAAGTCCTCGTACATCTTCTCGCCGCTTCCGAGGACTGCGAACTTCACGCCGCTCCGAACTATCTCCTCGAAGACACAGCGTATGAGGTCGATGCCCTTGTGGCGAACGAGTCGCGTAACGATACCGATGAGCGGCTCGCCGTTGTCGTGCATACCGAGCTCGCTGAGGAGCTCCGTCTTGCACTTAACCTTGCCCGACAGGTTGTCGGCGGTGAAGCGCCACGCTATGCACGGGTCGTTGGCGGGGTCATAGAGCTTGGTGTCGATGCCGTTCATTATGCCTTGGAGCTTGTACTGCTTGGTGACGAGTATGCGGTCGAGACCGTGGGCGTACCACGGGTCGAGTATCTCCCATGCGTAGCTCGGCGACACGGTTATCAGCTTGTCGGAGGTCTCGAGCGCGCCCTTGAGCATATTGATGTAGCCGTCGTATTCGAGGAGTCCCGCATTGTAGGAGGGAATACCCATTACCTCGCTGAGGACCTCCTTGCCGTATTTGCCCTGATACTCGATATTGTGTATGGTGAATACGGTCTTTATCCTGTCGTAGCCCTGCTGATACTTATAATACACCTGATAGTACACGGGTATCAGCGCGGTCTGCCAGTCGTTGCAGCTGATTATATCGGGCTTGAAGCTGATATACTTTATCATTTCGAGCACGGCGCGGTCGAAGAAAACGAATCTCTCGCAGTCGTCGTAGAAGCCGTACATACCGTCTCTCTGGAAGTAGTATTCGTTGTCGATGAAGAAGTAGGTAACGCCGTCGCGCTCGGTGCTGTAGATTCCGCAGTACTGTTTGCGCCACGAAACGTCAACGGTGATATTGGTGATGAACTCCATATCCCCGCGAAGCTCGGGCTTGATCGATCGGTACAGCGGGATAACTACCGCGCACTCGTGACCCTTGGCGCTTATAGCCTTCGGGAGCGAGCCGACCACATCGGCGAGACCGCCCGAGGCTGCATATGGTACAGCCTCACTGGACGCAAAAAGAATTTTCATACGCGAACCACCGAATCCTTAGATCTTACCGTTTTTGCCTATATACAGCGGGTATGTCTCAGAGCCCGTGAGCACCTTGTCGTCGCTTATCTCGACGTTCTTGTCGGTGATGACGGAGGATATGCTGCAATTGCTGCCTATCCTTGTGCCCTGCATGATGACGGAGTCCCTGATAACAGTTCCCTTGCCGACTCTTACGCCGCGGAAGAGGATAGAGTTCTCGACCGTACCCTCGATGACGCAGCCGTCAGCGATGAGCGAATCCTTTATGCTTGATTCGAGACCGTACTTTACGGGAGCGTTGTCGCCTATCTTGGTGTAGACTGGCTGACCCTTCCTGAAGAGAGCGTCCCTCTTCTCTCTGTCGAGGAGCATACGGTTCGCGAGGTAGTAGTTCTGAACGCTGTCTATGCGAACGAAGAAGTCCTTGTGCTCGTAGCCGAGTATCTTGTAGTCGTTGGAGCTGTTCTGGAGTATCTCGCGCGTGAAGCTGTAGAGGTTGCGGCTCGCGGCGTCGGAAACTATCTTCTTGAGGAAGTCCTTGGTGACTATCATCATATCGAGCCACTGGTTGCACTCGCCCGAGATAACGGGGTCAACGAGCACGCCGCCGAGGGTGTTGTCCTCGTTGAATTCGAGGATAGTGGCGCAGTTGTTCTTCTCGCTGTCGTAGAAGCCTCTGCTGTAGATGAGGGTGATGTCAGCCTCGGTCTCCTTGTGCTGCTTGAGCACGGGGTTGAAGTCGACGGTCGCAACAACGTCGCAGTTCGAGAGAATGACGTACTTTGCGTTGGAGTGCTCGACGAAGCTCCATATATTGCTCAGCGCGTCGAGTCTGCCCTTGTAAATGCCGCCTGTCTGGCTGTACGGGGGCAGGAGGTGCAGACCGCCCTTCTTACGGGAGAGGTCCCAGTCACGGCCCGAGCCGAGGTGGTCGAGGAGCGAGCCGTAGTTCGACTTCGTGATGACGCCGACCTCCGAAACGCCCGAATTTACGAAATTTGAAAGCGGGAAGTCGATGAGTCTGTACCGACCTCCGAACGGGATAGAACCCATAGTTCTCTGCTTCGTGAGCTCGCTGACGTAGGAGTCGTGCATACTCGCGAATATCAGACCTAATACATTATAATTAACACTGCTCATTATGATTCCTCCGATCAGATATTCTCTCCGATGATCTGCTTGGGCTCAACAGATTTGCCGTCAGATACCGTTACGTTATGTCCGACGACTGCGATGCCCCAGTCGTCCCTGTTTTCTACCTGCTCGGGGCTCTTGCCTATGTGAGCGCCGCTCTCGATGACGCAGTCGCTTCCCACGATAGCGTACTCAACCACCGCGCCCGACTTTATCACTGTGCCGGGCATGATGATGCTGTAGTTTACGGTAGCGCCCTCCTCGACGGTAACGCCCGCGAAGAGTATGGAGAAGTCGACCGAGCCGTCCACGGAGCTTCCCTCAGCTATCATGGAATTCTCGATGTTGGCGTTGTCGCCGACGTACTGAGGCGGCATATAGCTGCTGCGGGAGTATATCTTCCAGCTCTTGTCATATAGGTCGAGCGGGACGCTCGGGCTGAGGAGATCCATGTTAGCCTCCCAGAGCGAATCGAGAGTACCGACGTCCTTCCAGTAGCCCTCGAACTCGTACGCGAAGAGTCTCTGCTTGTCGCGGAGCATGGACGTGATGATGTCCTTGCCGAAGTCCTTGGACCACGCCTCGCCGCGGTCGCGCTTGGCGTTTGCGTCCTCCTCGTTCTCGATGAGGTACTTCTTGAGCTTATCCCAGCTGAATACATAGATACCCATCGAAGCGAGGGTAGACTTGGGCTCCTTGGGCTTCTCCACGAAGTCAACGACCTGATTCTTGTCGTCGCATATCATTATGCCGAAGCGTGAAGCCTCAGCGAGCGGAACGTCGATTACGGAGATGGTGCAGTCAGCCTCGTTGGCGATGTGGAAATCGACCATCTTGGAGTAGTCCATCTTGTAGATGTGGTCGCCGCCGAGCACTACGACGTACTCGGGGTCGTATCTCTCGATGAAGCGCATATTCTGATAGATAGCGTTAGCGGTGCCCTCGTACCACGAAGCGCCTGCCTGAGTCTCGTAGGGCGGCAGAACGTGCACGCCGCCGTTGAGCTTATCGAGGTCCCACGGCTGACCGTTGCCGATGTACTCATTGAGCACGAGCGGCTGGTACTGAGTGAGGACGCCGACCGTATCTATACCCGAATTGGTGCAGTTCGAGAGAGGGAAGTCGATGAGGCGGTATTTGCCGCCGTACGGAACGGCAGGCTTTGCAACGTTCTTGGTCAGAGCATAGAGTCTGCTTCCCTGACCGCCTGCAAGAAGCATTGCTACGACTTTTTTCTTAGTGTACATATATTATCCTCCTGAAATAGTGTCATTATTATTTGTCTGCTTTGGAGGTCTTTCTCCTTGCAGGCGCTTTAGCCTTTTTTGCGGCAGGAGCCTTCGCGGCGGCTGACTTTTCAGCCCTCTTCCTTGCGGGAGCGAGTTTCAGGTACATCACCGACAGCGGAGCAAGGGTGAGAGATATGCTGTCGTCAAAGCCGTGCATACCTATCGCCTCGGACTTGTAGGACTTCGCGGAGAGTCCCGCGCCGCCGAACTCAGCCGCGTCGGAGTTGAATACCACCTTGTACGTGCCCTTCGCGGGGACGCCTATGCGGTAATCGCGGCGCTCGACGGGTACGAAGTTGCACACGGCTATTATCTCCTCGCCGTTATCGTCGATACGTCTGAACGCGATGACGCTCTGCTTGTAGTCGTCGTTGGATATCCAGCTGAATCCGCTCCACGAGTCGTCGTTCTGCCACAGGGGAGCGTTTTCGGCGTAGAATTTGTTGAGCTTCTCGTTGAATTTGAGCAGGTCACGGTGCGAGTCGAAGTCGAGGAGGTTCCAGTCGAGCTGTGACTGGTAGTTCCACTCGTTCATCTGACCGAACTCCTGACCCATAAAGAGGAGCTTCTTGCCGGGGTGAGCCATCATATAAGCGAGGAACGCGCGGTATGACGCGAACTTCTGCTCGTACTCGCCGGGCATCTTATTTATCATCGAGCACTTGCCGTATACTACCTCGTCGTGCGAGATAGGCAGGATGTAGTTCTCGGAGAAGGCGTAGAAGAATGAGAATGTGAGCTTGTCGTGGTTGAATGAGCGGTAGATGGGGTCGAGGCTCATATAGCTGAGCATATCGTTCATCCAGCCCATGTTCCACTTGAAGTTGAAGCCGAGACCGCCGATGTCGGTGGGCTTTGTCACGAGCGGCCACGCGGTCGATTCCTCGGCTATCATGAGGGCGTCGGGGTGCTTGGAGAACACCGCCTCGTTGAGCCTTTTCAGGAAAGCGACAGCCTCGAGGTTCTCGTTGCCGCCGTTTATATTCGCAGCCCATTCGCCGTCGCGCCTGTCGTAGTCGAGGTAGAGCATCGAAGCCACCGCGTCCACACGCAGACCGTCGACGTGGAACTCGTCGAACCAGTAGTTGGCGCTCGAAATGAGGAACGAGCACACCTCAGCCTTGCCGTAGTCGAATACGCGCGTACCCCACGCCTTGTGCTCCTTCTTGCGGTCGTCGGTGTACTCATAGCAGCAGGTGCCGTCGAACTCGTAAAGACCCGCGGCGTCCTTCGGGAAGTGTGCGGGCACCCAGTCGAGGATAACGCCTATGCCCGCTTCGTGGAACGCCTCGACCATCGCGCGGAAGTCGTCGGGAGTGCCGTAACGCGAGGTCGGAGCGAAGTAGCCCGTCACCTGATAGCCCCACGAGCCGTCGAAGGGATACTCGGTCAGCGGCATGAACTCAACGTGTGTGTACGACATTTTTTTGAGGTAGGGGATTATCTCCTTGGCGAAGGTCTTGTAGTCCATGAAGACCTCGCCGCCGTAGTTTTTCCACGAGCTCAGGTGCACCTCGTAGACGTTGACGGGGCTCTTGTATATGCTTGTGGAAGCCTTCTTTGCGTACCAGTCGCCGTCGTTCCACTCGAAGCTGCTCTCGTATATCTTGGAGGCAGTCCCGGGGCGCGTCTCGAAGTGAGATGCGTAGGGGTCGGCTTTGAGTATGACTCTGCCGTCCGTGGTCTCTATGCTGTACTTGTAAGTATCGAACTGTTTAAGCTTGGAAATCTCTGCTTCCCATATGCCGTCCGCAATGAGCTTGCAGGGATTGACCGTTCTGTCCCAGCCGTTGAAATCGCCGACGACAGAAACGCTTACAGCATTAGGAGCCCAAACTCTGAACGTGAAGAATTTGCCTCTGCCTTTTTTTCTGCTGTGAACGCCGAAAAATTTCCAGGCTTCGTAGTTTTTGCCCTGGTAGAATAAATATAGCGGAAAATCGTTGGGATTGTTATTATTTACAGACATAATTCAGCCTCCTTTGCTAATATACATTTTATCAGAATCGGCGTAATTATTCAAGCATTTTCGTAAATCAGCATAAAAATTCAGTTAATACGATAAATTTTTGGTAGTTCTTCTGTGCACTTTGCCACACGGACTCAGCCGTCGGGAAGTGATTCATTGTGAATTTGCACACACGGGGTATATCTCTATCAAAAATTTATATAGATTGTTTATTTCTTAAAATTTTTACCCCTATAACGGTCACATCGTCCGTGTGTGCGGACTTGGCAAAAGAGGCTGCTTTCAGCGCTGTTTCGCGGACTATCTCCTTCACGTCGCCGCTCCCGAGGAGGAGCTCGCGTATGAACGGGAACTCGTTCTCGCTCACGCCGTCCGAGAAGACGACGACCATATCTCCCTCGCTGACCTCGTGCTCGGCGGTGTAGACCTCCGCCGCCTCGTTGATACCGACGGGAAAGGTCGGCGCGGAAACCTTCACCACATCGTCGCCGCGGCGGATAAGGGTGGCAGCAGCTCCCGACTTCATCACCGTCAGCGTGTGGGAGTCGGGGTCGAAGCGGAGGGCGTCGAAGGTCGCGAAGGACTCGTCGCGGGACTTCCCGACCATGATGGAATTGACCATTTTCACGGCGGTCACGCAGTCCATGCCTCCGCACACGAGCCTGCGGAAAAGCGCGATGACCATATGCGAATCGACAGCGGCGCTCTTGCCCGTGCCCATGCCGTCGGAGAGCGCGATGTAGCATATCCCGCCGCCGTCGGTGAACACGGCAGTGCTGTCACCGCTGACCTCCGAGCCCTCCGCGCAGACCGACGCCGAGTAGACCTCGACCGTGTACTCGGGCTTCTCGTAGAAGCAGAGGCGGAGCTCGTCCGCGGAGCTCACGGGAGCGGCGGCAGTCAGCTCGATACCGAGCCCGTCCGCGATGAGGTCGCGTATGCGGGCAGTGCTGAGAGACGTGTTTTCGGCGCTGTAGTAGAGCTCGACCGCGAGCCTGTTGGCGCTGTTGTAGCAGGCTGACGCGCGCAGCGGAGCTATCCCGTGCGCGGACAGGAGCCCGATTATCTTCGCGGCAGTGCGTCCCGACGGGCGGAGCTCGCGCCCGACAGCGGCGGAGCGGAGTATCTCGCCCGTGAGCTTCATCTGCTCGCTCAGCAGGCTCCTGTCGCGCGAGCGTCGGAGTCGCAGCAGGCGGTCGGCGATACGCAGCTCGCGGAGCTGTACGAGCTCCTCGGTGAGCTCCCGCTTGCGGACACAGCTCTGCGGGATATCGGGGGCGAGCTCGTCCGCGGCTTCGATGTCAAAACCACGGCAGGTGCTCCCGCGCGAGCAGCTCCCGCAGACGCGGCTGCCCTCGGAGCGGGCTTCACTTTCGGCTGCACTGAGTGCCGCCGAGAGCTTCACCGCGTCGCCCCTCACGGCGTCTATCACGTCCGAGAGGAAGCTTATGCGCAGGCTGTCTGAGGCGGCGGAGCTGCGGTCGGCGGCGGGCTCGACGGACACCCACTTATCCGAGAAATACGGCGCGGCTGCGACGAATATGCCCGCCCCGATGAGGACGCTCAGCGTGATATCGGAGCCGTCACGCGGAGCTCCCGTGAGCACGCTCAGCGAGTAGCACAGCGCCGCGAAAATGAGCGCTGACAGGAGCGGTCTGCCCTTCCTGACGTGACCCGCGAAGAGTCCCGCCGCGGGGAGGACTGCCGAGGCTATGCAGTCCCGCGACGAGACAAGAGCTGCCGCGAATGCCGTCATAGCGCCGCATATCGCGCCTCCCGCGCTGCCGTAGCTGTACGCCGCGAGAGCCGTCACCGCTATCCCGACGACGGCTCCCGCGTTCACGGCGGGGAGCCTCAGTGAGTACAGTGAGGCTATGTACACTATATATATCACGGCATAACACCCGCCCGAAAAGCCGCTTAATGATATGACGTGCTCCTGTCCGAGACTGTTCAGCAGCTCCGCTCCGCAGTAGGCTGCGAAGCCTGCGACCGCTGCGTAGAAGCCGTAGAAAATGAGCTTCTGCGGGAGCTCGCCGATGAGCGCGGAGACCGACGTCCCCGCAAGCATTACGGACACCGCCGTGATGATACCGCACCGCAGGGGAGAGCTCTTCCCGCCCGCGAACAGCTTTGCTATCACGATGAACGCCATAGCCGCGGTCTTGACAATGCCTTTGCCGACGGAATCCGTCGAAACACCGCGGACTATCGCACCTGCGAGAGCTGCCGCCGCGTACGGGAGGTCGAGGGCTCCCGCGAGTGAGATGTCGGCGAAGGAGGCTGCTCCCGCGAGAGCAGTTCCCGAGAAGATGAAGCCTCCCGCGAACGAAAGCAGCAGAGCGGCGGCGCTCCTCACGGCAGGGCGGCGCATGGTGACCGATAGATTGTTCATATTTATCACACTCCGAATCATAGTTGCAAACAATTATACCACAGTGCAAACGCATATTTTGTCGGAATAATGACATGGATTTTTTTATATGGCAATATCCCGCCGCAGGCATGAAATAATCATCTGAACATAGTATAGGTTCGGATGAACTTATATTTTGCCGAAAAAGCTATATGTTTCTGTATCTGAACAGATAGTATTTCCACATATATCGCCGTTTGGAGGGATATTGACAACCGCTTGCGGGCGGTGTATAATGCTCATTGTACACGGACAGTGTACACCACAAACAGATCCGAACATACCAAGAAGGAGGTACACTATGTTACAGGATTTCCCCATCGAACTCATCATCGCGATCGCTGTTGCAGCGGGTATCGCACTATTCGCTATCATTCTCGCCATGGGCTACATCAAGGCTCCGCCGGACACCGCGTACATAATCTCAGGTCTGAGACGCAAGATAATCATCGGCAAGGCAAGTATCCGCATACCCTTCTTCGAGCGTGTGGATAAGCTGAAATTACAGCTCATCGCTGTCGACGTCAAGACGTCGAGCGCAGTTCCTACAGCCGATTACATCAATATAAATGTTGACGCGAACGTAAACGTAAAGGTCAGCAGCGACCCCGCTCTCATCAAGCTCGGCGCTGAGAACTTCCTCAACAAGGACACCACATACGTTGCCAAGGTAGCGCGTGAGGTGCTCGAGGGCAATATGCGTGAGATCGTCGGACAGATGACTCTCGAGGCGATGGTCAACGACCGTAAGGCTTTCGCTGAAAAGGTACAGGAAAACGCTGCTCCCGACCTCAACAGGATGGGACTTGAGATAGTATCCTTCAACGTTCAGAACTTCACCGACGACCAGAACCTCATCGAGAACCTCGGTATCGACAACACCACGAAGATACAGAAGAAGGCTGCCATCGCGAGAGCTGAATCCGAGAAGGAGATAGAGATCGCGAAGGCTCAGGCCAAGAAGGAAGCAAACGACGCGAAGGTGCTCGCAGAGACCGAGATAGCTCAGAAGAACAACGAGCTCGCTATCCGTCAGGCGGAGCTGAAGCGCGAGGCTGACACTCAGCTCGCTATCGCCGACGCCGCTTACGAGATACAGAAGGAAGAGCAGCGCAAGACCATCGAGGTCTCGAAAGCAAACGCCAACATCGCTGCTTCCGAGAAGGACGTAGAGCTCAAGGCGAAGGAAGCCGAGGTAAAGGAAAAGGCTCTCGACGCCGAGATAAAGAAGAAGGCTGAGGCTGACCGATACAAGGCGCAGCAGGAGGCTGACGCGAAGCTCTATCAGCTCAAGAAAGAGGCTGAGGCTGACCGCTTCCAGAGGGAGCAGGAGGCTGAGGCTCAGAAGGCTGAGGCAGAGGCTGCGAAGTTCGCACGTATGCAGGAGGCTGAGGGTATCGCTGCCGTAGGTAAGGCTGAGGCGGACGCTATCCGCGCAAAGGGTCTTTCCGAGGCAGAGGGCATAAACGCCAAGGCTGAGGCTATGAAGAAGTACGGCGAGGCTGCTGTTCTCGAGATGTACTTCAAGGCGCTGCCCGAGGTAGTAAAGAACGCTGCCGCTCCTCTTGAGAACGTTGACCGCATCACCATGTACGGCGACGGCAATTCAAGCAGAATGGTAGGCGACATCATAAGCTCCACCACAAGAGTCACCGACGGACTATCCGAGGCGACAGGCGTGGACATCAGAGGCATACTTTCGGGCTTCCTCGGCGGCAGAGCGGTAAGCGCTCCCGAGGCTGAGACCGAGGCTCCCGCAGTAGAGGCACCCGCGGAGGACATTTCCTTCGAGGAGGTACCCGAGGCTGACGAGTCCGATAACGAATAACGAAAAAAGGCATAAGGAAGTATTCCTTATGCCTTTTGCTTATTTGATCATCAATAGTTTGTTACATACATAACCTGTTCGATATCATTCCATGAATCAACAATATTTCCTGTTTCTACCATGAAGCGTTCGCCGCTTGGATCATAGCACTCTAAGAAATCTACATCTTCTGACATCTTATAACCCTGTTTGGTCGTATATTCCAAATGCCAAGTTACGGTGGAATATACTAAGACGGAGTGGTATGTGGTTGTTGATGAGAGGATAAAAGGCTTGTTGGGAAGATTAGGTAAGGTGATAGAGCGCTGTGAGCGTGAATAAGTGGATACATTCGGAGTTGAGCTGAAGTGTCCGTAAGCTCTCAAAGCCTCCTGACAGAAGCTTCTATGGTTCCATACGGGCAAGCCGCTCTTATCTGTGTATCCGTATTTGTTTCTTGCAAGATCCATCATTCCATTGTAGTAATATGAGTACCCTGCATCAGTTACTGCGGGGAATCCGTTTTTTCTGAGGTAATAAACCATAAGGTTTTCAACGCTGATGACTGTGCAATTCATTCCATTTGGGATATCATATGCACCTCTGTGTGCTCTTCCGTAGCGAAAATCCATAAAATGATACGTCGGAACATAATAATTCATGCATCTGACGCCTCTTTGACCTTTAAGCACCTTGGCAATATAGTCATTAACGTCGCGATACTTAATGTAGCCTCCTGATGCTGCATCTGCAGTAATGACCTGTTTGTTATCAACAAGATTGCTGTTATCCCTAACAAGTGTGCCAGTTCCGAGTAGTGTAAGTGCCAGTGCTGCTGCTGTGATTTTTTTGATTATATTTTTCATTTTTTCCTCCTGATACGAATGATACTTTCGATGATGCGATAGAAAAATAGAATTGTTGCAACATATTTTATTTGTTTTTATACTACATTCATCATTAAAATTTTATTAACTATTTTGGAAGATGTAAAGGTTACATCCGTCACTAAATTAGTGACAAATGTCATTTTTTATGCATACAACTTTGTTACATAATATATTTGAACAATACAAATCCAAAAATAATTGATATTTCTTTGCTTTTCCTTTTACAAAAAATGGCGTGGAACTCTTCCGCGCCCGATACTGCTTATAATTCAGCCTTTGCGGCGATGCGGTATATCTCCGTGATATCCTCCGCGGACAGGTGTACGAAGCCGCCTGTTTTGCCGTCGCCGATACCGAACTTGTCAACGAGGGCGGGGATATCCTCCTCGCGCGCGCCGAGCTCCGCGAAGTTTATCGGCATACCTATGCTGTGCAGGAAGCTCCTGAACCGCTTTATGCCCTCGAGAGCCGTTACCTCGGGGTTCCCGAAGTCCATCTGGCAGCCCCATATCCTCGTCGCAGCCTGTGCAAAACGGAGCGGGTCATGCCTGTACACGAACTCCATCCATGCGGGCATTATCACCGCGAGACCCGCTCCGTGAGCGCAGTCGTACAGCGCGGAGAGCTCATGCTCGATGCCGTGGCTGTTCCAGTCCTGCTCTCTGCCGACGCCGACGATGTTGGTGTGCGCGACAGTTCCCGCCCACATGATGTTGGCGCGGGCGTCGTAGTTGTTGGGGTCAGCGATAACGCGCGGGGTCTCCTTTATCATTGTCAGCAGCACTGCCTCGCAGAGACGGTCGGTCACCTCGACCTCCGTCGTGTTCGTGAAGTAGCGCTCGAAGACGTGCGCCATTATGTCGGTAGCACCGCACGCCGTCTGATATGCGGGGAGCGTGCAGGTGAGCTGCGGGTCGAGTATCGAGAAGCGCGGGCGAATGAGGTCGGTACCCGTGCCGCGCTTGAGACCGCCGTCCTCCTTGGTGATGACGGAGTCGCCCGAGCCCTCGCTTCCCGCGGCGGCGATGGTAAGCACCGTGCCGACGGGGAGAGCGGCTTTCGCGACAGCCTTGTCACAGTAGAAGTCCCAGAAGTCGCCGCTGTACGGCACTCCGAGAGCTATCGCCTTGGACGAGTCGATGACCGAGCCGCCGCCGACCGAGAGAATGAAGTCGATACCATCCCTGCGGCAGAGCTCGATGCCCTCGTAAACGAGGGTGTCGCGCGGATTCGGCTTTACGCCGCCGAGCTCGATAAAGCTCACGCCCGCCTTCTCGAGCGAAGTGCGAACTCTGCCGAGCAGTCCGCTTCGCTCAGCCGAGCCGCCGCCGTAGTGAATGAGCACCTTCGAGCCGCCGTGCTTCTTCACGAGCTCGCCCGCTTTGTCCTCTGTGTCCCTGCCGAAAACGAATTCGGTCGGGCTGTAAAACTGAAAATTTTCCATAGTTATTTCTCCCTTAGTTCATTTGTAAGCTTGTCGTGTGCCGCTATCACCCTGTCGCACCAGCTGTCGAATTCGGGGTCAGCCTTCTGGCAGTCCTCGTGCGAGAGGACGTACTCCACCGTCCTGCGTATGCCTTGGTCAGCGCGGACAGTCGCCGTGAAATCGGGGACTGCACGCTTCAGCTTCGAGTTGTCGAACACGACCGTATTCGCCTTGTCGCCGATGAGCGTGCCCTCGAAGTCGTACGGACCTATCGCGTGGAGGAAGTCCGACGCGATATGCCGCGCGTTGAGCTCCACGCCGAGCGAATCCGCGATAATAGTGTATATTTGGTCCCACGTAACGCTCTCGTCGGAGGTTATGTGGAAAGCCTGCCCTATCGCGTGGACATTGCCGATGAGCCCGACGTAGCCCTTTGCGAAGTCGCTGTTGTGGGTCACCGTCCACAGTGACGAGCCGTCGCCGTGGATAATGACGGGCTTGCCGTCGAGCATACGCCTGAGCACCTGCCAGCTGCCGTTGTCGCCGTGGACTCCGAGAGGCACCGAGCGCTCGTCGTAGGTGTGGCTCGGGCGGACGATAGTCACGGGGAAGCCGTTCTCGCGGTACTGCCTCATCAGATACTCCTCGCAGGCTATCTTGTCGCGGGAGTACTGCCAGTGCGGGTTCGACAGGGGAGTGCTCTCCGTGATACGGTAGTCCGCGAGCGGCTTCTGATACGCCGAGGCGGAGCTGATGTAGATGTACTGCTTTGTCCTGTCCGCGAAGAGCCGCACATCGCGCTGTACCTGCTCGGGCACGAAGCCGATGAACTCGCCAACGCAGTCGAAGGTCATGTCGCCGAGCGCCTCGGCAGTTTTTTTCTCGTCGCCGATGTCGCAGCTTATGACCCTCACATTCGCGGGAAGCCCGCTGTTCCTGTTTCCGCGGTTTATGAGGTACACGTCCTCGCCCCTCTCTGCGAGCAGCCGTGTTATCGCCATGCTGATGGTACCCGTACCGCCTATCAATAGTATCTTCATGTTTCGTTCACCTCATTGATGCGCCGAGCGCAGCTTTTGAACAAATGATACCATATTTTGCCGCTGAATTCAATGCTTTTATGCAAAGACGTGAAATTGATGTTAAAAACAAGAAAAAAATATCAAGTCTGATAAAAAAGCAGTGACAAATGTAAACGCTGCAGTGATAGCGTCCGGTATGGTAAGAATTAAGGAACTCAGAGCT
The DNA here is from genome assembly GCA_030530245.1 of Ruminococcus sp. GTDB lineage: Bacteria > Bacillota > Clostridia > Oscillospirales > Ruminococcaceae > Ruminococcus. The sequence continues at coordinate 1,051 of JAUMVH010000056.1, read as the reverse complement.
GAACAGTACGTGCCAAGGCGCTCCCGAAAGCAAAACTCACGCTTTCGGGAATTTTTATGCCAATTATTGCGGAATCGTACTATAGATATTGACAAATTGTGTATTTTATGTTATCATTTTACCATATAGAAAAACATGAAGGGGAAAGTTACACCTTTAACCTGTTACGCTTTGTCAGCATTGCAGGTCTACAATGAAAAGGAGGACTTTTTACAATGAAAAACCGATTCTTCAAACGCGCTGCGGCAGGCATAGTCAGCCTGTCGGCGGTCATGGGACTGATAGGCACGGTCCCCGTTCCCGCTAACGCAGCAGGTGCAGTCACCATCAACGAGGTCTGCGCCAAAAACACCAAGAACGCCGCACCCGACGGCAACTTCTACGACTGGGCAGAGATATACAACAGCTCAGGCAATTCCGTTGATATCAGCGGCTACGGTCTGTCGGACAAGGAGGCAGAGCCCTTCAGATACAAGTTCCCCGCGGGAACTGTTATCCCCGCTAAGGGCAGTCTCGTAGTCTACTGCGACAGCGACGCCGCACTCACCAACAGCACTATCGCTCCCTTTGGTATGTCCGCAAGCGGCGAGACTCTCATACTCAGCGACGCTTCGGGCTCGGCTGTGGACACGCTCACTTTTGACGCGCTCGCGACCGATACCTCGTACGGTCAGTACCCCGACGGCAGCGGCGACTACTATGTGCTCAGCTGTACCCCCGGGCAGGCGAATACTGCTCCCGAGGGCTCGAACGCGGTACATCTCCCCGAATTCTCGCAGGACAGCGGCTTCTTCGGCAGCGGCTTCTCGCTCACGATAACTGCTCCCGAGGGAACGACGGTATACTACACCACCGACGGAAGCGACCCTACGACCGAATCAACAAAATATACGGGACCCATCGACATCACCGATATGAGCAATACCGAGAACCGTCTCAGCATGAAGACGGATATCAGCGCGAGCGGTGCGACTGCTCCGAACAAGCTCATCGACAAGGCGGCTGTTATACGCGTCGTTGCGGTCGATTCGTCGGGACGTGTCAGCGAGCC
>JAUMVH010000055.1:2510-14792 GCA_030530245.1 Ruminococcus sp. | reverse complement strand
TGGTATCACGCTCAACAACTCCGAGCTGAACCGCCTTGCTATCGGCTGTACGGGTATCAAGCGCACGACGGGTCAGCACCCGGGAGGAATGGTAGTTGTGCCGTCGGACTACGAGGTGTACGACTTCACGCCTGTCCAGCACCCCGCAGATACCGCTGATTCGGAGATAATCACCACCCACTTCACGTTCAATTCCCTGCACGATACTATCCTCAAGCTCGACGAGCTCGGACACGTTGTCCCTACTCTCTACAAGCACCTTGAGGACCTCACGGGCATGAAGATAAAGGACGTCCCGACGTCCGACCCCGACGTTATCCGTATGTGTACGGACTGCTCGGTGCTCGGAGTCACAGCGGAGGAGATATTCTGCAAGACGGGAAGCCTCGGTATCCCCGAAATGGGTACGGGCTTCACGATACAGATGCTCCTCGACGCGAAGCCGACCAAGTTCAGCGACTTCCTCCAGATATCGGGACTTTCCCACGGCACCGACGTTTGGCTCGGCAACGCCAAGGACCTCATCGACAACAACGTCTGCACCATATCCGAGGTCATCGGTACGCGTGACAGTATCATGACATACCTGCTCTACAAAGGCGTCGAGCCGAAAATGGCGTTCCAGATAATGGAGTGGACACGTAAGGGCAAGGCTCCCAAGCAGTTCACGCCCGAGATAATCGAAATGCTCCGCAGCCATAATGTACCCGAGTGGTACATTGAGAGCTGCCTTAAAATAAAGTATATGTTCCCGAAGGCGCACGCCGCCGCCTACGTTATCGCGGCGATAAAGCTCGGCTGGTTCAAGCTGCATATGCCGCTGGAATACTACGCGACGTACTTCTCCGTCCGCGGCGAGGACTTCAACGCAGAGCTCGCAGTACATGGCAAGGAGTTCGTCCGCGCAAAGCTGAGAGAGCTGCGCGAGCTCGGTAACGACCGCTCCAAGAAGGAGACCGACCTGTACGATATCCTGCTCATCACGAACGAGATGCTCTCGCGCGGGTACGAGTTCCTGCCGATAGACCTGTTCAAGTCGGACGCGAAGGACTTCCTTATCGAGGACGGCAAGCTCCGCATACCGTTCTCGGCGATGTCGGGAGTCGGCGAGAACGCCGCAAAGGGACTGCGCGAGGCGGCTCAGAAGGGCGGCTTTATCTCGATAGAGGAGTTTCAGGAGATGAGCGGTGCGTCAAAAACGACAATAGATATGTTGAAAACCATAGGGGCTTTCGGCGACTTGCCCGAATCTTCACAGATGAGCTTCTTTTAACTTGACTTTTCTATGGTAATATGTTACTATATTACCATAGTAACACATTAGCAAACTAAAGTGATTCTTTCGGAGGTCAGTTTCATCATGAAAAACTACGATCTTATCACTCCCGAGGGCACGAAGGACCTGCTCTTCGGCGAGTGCATCATACGCAGAAACATCGAGGATACCCTCAGAGGTATATTCAGCAGCAGGGGCTACAGCGAGATGATAACCCCGGGGCTCGAATTCTTCGACGTCTTCAATCTCAACTCCCGCTATTTCCCGCAGGAGAACCTTTACAAGCTCACGGACAGCAAGGGCAGACTGCTCGTTATGCGTCCCGACTCGACAATGCCTATCGCGAGAGTGGTAGCTACACGTCTGCGTGACGCCATTCTCCCGCTCAAGCTGTACTACAATCAGACGGTATACCGCACCGAGCCCGCACTCAAGGGCAGGAGCGACGAGATAGTGCAGGCGGGTATCGAGCTCATAGGCTCGCAGCTGAAAATGGCAGACCTTGATGTTCTGTCGACGGCTATCGACTCGCTCAAGGCGTTCGGCATGGAGTTCTCGCTTGAGATAGGTCATATCGGTGTATTCAAGGAGCTCGTCGGCAGGCTTGAGGTCAGCGATTCCGACAAGGAGCGTGTCCGCAAGCTCATCGAGAGCAAGAACTTCCCCGCACTCAACGACCTGCTCGACTCGTTCGGCAGCAACCCAGTGACTGCGGCACTGAAGAAGCTCCCCGCGCTGTTCGGCGGCATGGAGGTCTTCGACAAGGCTGAGGAACTCATTCCCGACGAGAACGTGAAGCATATCCTCGACGAGCTCCGCGAGCTCTACTGCGATATGACGGAGCTCTGCGGCGCTTCCGCAAACATCACCGTCGACCTCGGACTCGTAAACAAGACCGACTACTACACAGGCGTCATCATAAAGGGCTATTTACAGGGACACGGCGAGGAGGTGCTCTCGGGCGGACGCTACGACAAGCTCATCTCCGAGTTTGGCTACGATATCCCTGCTGTGGGCTTTGCTGTGAACGTGAACGCGATACAGAAGGTCATCGAAAAGAGCGGTGTCTACCCCGCAATGCCGAAAATAGACGCTATCGTCTACGCTGAAAAAGGCTGTGAGGTAGCGGCTGTAAGGAAGGCGAATGAGCTCCGCGAGCAGGGGCTTATCGTCGAGAACGCGCTGTTCGACGACATCGAGACAGTCCGCGAGTACGCAAAGGAAAAGAAGATAGCCAAGGTCGTAGTCATCGACGGCACGAGCAGGGAGGAAGAATAATGGATAAGCCTATCAGAATAGCCCTCACGAAGGGCAGACTTGAAAAGGACACGGTCGGACTCTTCGAGAAGCTCGGCTTCGACTGCACGGCAGTCCGCGAAAAGGGCAGGAAGCTCATTCTTCCCATTCCCGACGGCAACCTCGAGGTCGTCCTCGCGAAGGCAAACGATGTCATCACCTACGTCGAGCACGGCGTGTGCGATATGGGCGTAGTCGGCAAGGACACCATCATGGAGATGAAGGGCAAGTTCTTCGAGCTCGTCGACCTCGGCTTCGGAAGGTGCAAGTTCGCGCTCGCCACGAAGAAGGGCTACGATTTCTACCGCGGCTACGGAGTCAAGACCATAGCCACCAAGTACCCGAACGTTGCCCGCAGCTTCTTCGAGAAGAAGGGCATGGACACCGAAATTATCAAGATAGAGGGCTCGGTGGAGCTCGCGCCGCTTCTCGAGCTTGCCGACGGTATCGTCGACATCGTCGAGACGGGCACAACACTGAAGGAGAACGGGCTCGAGGTCATCGAGGACGTAGCGCCCATCTCCGCGAGACTCATTGTTAACACGGTCAGCCTGAAAATGCGTCAGGCTGAGATAGAGTCGCTCATCGAGAAGATACAGGCAAATCTGTGAGACAGGAGAGATACATATGAAGAAGATAATCGCAAACGGAACGGACGAGAGGCTTTTCCTTGACGAGCTCGGCAAGCGCGCTGGCGAGACGAACAAGAAGGTCACCGAGACCGTTTCCGCAATAATAGAGGACGTAAAGGAAAACGGCGACACTGCCGTGAAGAATTACACGCTCAAATTTGACGGCAATCTCCCGCAGTACTACGAGGTACCGCGTGAGGTCATCAACGACGCTCTCACCGAGGCTGACCAAGCCTTCGTTGACGCGCTCCTCAATGCGCAGGAGAACATCGCCGACTTCCACAACAGGCAGGTCGAGCAGGGCTTCATCAATGCCAAGGCTGACGGCTGTATCATGGGACAGAAGGTGCGCGGACTCTCCCGCGTGGGACTGTACGTCCCCGGAGGTACGGCGGCATATCCGTCGAGCGTGCTGATGAACGCCATTCCTGCCAAGATAGCGGGCGTCAAGGAGATAATCATGGTGACTCCGCCCAAGAAGGACGGCACACCCAACAAGGACATACTCGTTGCAGCGGCTATATGCGGAGTCGACCGCGTGTTTATGTCGGGCGGAGCGCAGGCTATCGCCGCTCTCGCGTACGGCACGGAAGAGATACCCAAGTGCGACAAGATAGTCGGACCCGGAAACATCTACGTAGCTACGGCTAAGAAGCTGCTTTACGGCGTAGTTGACATCGACATGATAGCGGGACCGAGCGAGATACTCGTCATCGCGGACGATACCGCAGACCCGAAGTTCGCCGCCGCCGACCTTATGTCGCAGGCGGAGCACGACGTGCTTGCTTCCGCGATAATGGTGACGACGAGCGAGAAGCTCGCGGACGCAACTATCGCCGAGATAGAGCGTCAGAAGGCTTACCTCTCGCGAAACGAGATAATCACGAAGTCGCTCGGCGACTACGGTGCGATAATCATCGCAGACAGCCGCGAGAAGTGCGTCGAGCTCGCGAACGAGATAGCTCCCGAGCACCTCGAGGTGCTGATGGAGAACCCCTTCGAGCTCCTCGGAGCGATAGAAAACGCGGGCTCGGTATTCCTCGGAAACTACGCCTCAGAGCCGCTCGGTGACTACTTTGCGGGTCCGAACCACGTACTTCCCACGAGCGGAACTGCGCGTTTCTTCTCGCCGCTCGGAGTTGCGAGTTTCACCAAGCGCATGAGCTACACCTACTACACGGAGGACGCTCTCCGCGCCGCCAAGGACGATATCGTTCTCATTGCCGAGCGCGAGGGACTTACGGCCCACGCGAACGCTATAAAGGTACGCTTTGAATGAAGCCGCTAAGTACGGCTGAACGTATAGCCACCGCAGGCTTTGGCGTTATATCGCTGACGGCGACCCTGCTTATGCTCGGGCTCGTAATAGCGGTCGGCAATGGCGTCATACGTCTCGCGATAAGCCTTATATGGCTTGCATTGGCGATTTTTGTGCTCATAGCGAAAAAGAAGCTCTTCTTCTATATCAGTGTTACGCTCTGGCTTTTGTCGATGCCGATAATCGGCTTCACTATGCTGTGGGCGCCGTTCATACATTCGTACACCCCGTGGAAGTACAACATTCAGCGCTCATACATAGAGATATACAACAGGAACTCATCAAAGGATTTTCCTGCGATGCTTCCGAGGGACATCACGGACTACGAATTCGACTATATGCCAAGTATTATGCAGGGCACAGGTCACTGCTGGGCACGGTTCGAGACTTCAGCCGACACCGTAAAGGCGTACGAGAGCGAGTACGCACCGCAGGCGATATATACGCTTCCGCTGAGCAGCTTCGAGAGTGGCAGAGTAGATGTTGACGTTGTAAGCCCTGAGGCGATACAGCCCTTCAAGGAGGACAAATCTCTCGATATATCCTATGACAGGGACTTCTGGGACGGCACGGAAGCTACGGTATACGTGCTCTCCGCGACCCACAACTGGAACCACCCGCACAGCAGTGCGGTAATAATCAGCGACGACCACACCAAGGTGCAGTTTGCACAATTAGGCTAAACAGGAAGTGATAACAATGAATAATAAATGGGAGGACAGCGTCCGCAGGGTCGAGCCCTATATCCCCGGCGAGCAGCCCAAGGAGACGGACGTTATCAAGCTCAACACCAACGAGAACCCATATCCGCCCGCTCCCGAGGTGAGGGAGATACTCGACAGCTTCGACGTTGCGCGCATGAGGCTGTATCCGACTCCCGACGCATCGGAGCTTACGAACGCCATCGCCGAGAGGTACGGAGTCGACCCCGCGCAGGTATTTGTGGGCGTAGGCTCGGACGACGTCATATCAATGGCGTTCCTGACGTTCTTCAACTCGGAAAAGCCCGTACTTTTCCCCGATATCACGTACTCATTCTACCCCGTGTGGGCGGACGTCTACCGCATACCCTACATTGAGAAGCCGCTCCGTGAGGACTTCACGATAGACCCCGAGGACTACAAGTGCGAGAACGGCGGTATAATATTCCCGAACCCGAACGCTCCGACGGGCGTGTACGAGTCAGTGGAGATGATAGAGGACATCGTGAAGGCTAACCCCGATTCCGTCGTGATGATAGACGAGGCGTACATCGACTTCGGCGGCGAGAGCTGTCTGCCGCTCGTGGAGAAGTACGACAATCTGCTCGTGATACAGACCTTCTCGAAGTCGCGCTCAATGGCGGGTATGCGAATCGGCTTTGCTATCGGCAGCAGGAAGCTCATACAGTACATGAACGATGTCAAGTTCTCGATAAATTCCTACACGATGAACACAGTCACACAGCTCTGCGGAGCCGCCGCCGTTCGCGACGAGGGCTACTTCCGCGAGAGCGTGCAGAAGTTAATCGACACGCGTGAATACTCGAAGAAGCGCCTCGCGGAGCTCGGCTTCACATTCCCCGATTCCATGAGCAACTTCATTTTCGCCTCACCGAAGGGTAAGTCCGCGGAGCACGTATTTACAGAGCTCAAAAAGCGCAGGATATTCGTGCGCTGGTGGAACAAGCCTATAATCAGGGATTACCTGCGCATATCCATAGGCACACGCGAGGAGATGGACGCGTTATTCTCAGCATTGGAGGAGATACTGAATGGCTAATGTAAAAAGAAGCGGCGAGGTAGTCCGCAAGACGAAAGAGACCGACATTTTCGTAAACTTGGACATAGACGGCAAGGGCAAGGCTGACATCGGGACAGGCGTGGGCTTCTTCGACCATATGCTCACGGCGCTGTCGGTACACAGCGGTATCAGCATGACCGTCAAGGTCAAAGGCGACCTGCAGGTGGACTGTCATCACACGATAGAGGACACGGGTATCGCGCTCGGACAGGCGCTTGCACAGGCGCTCGGCGCGAAGTCGGGCATAGTCCGCTACGGCACGGCTTATATCCCCATGGACGAGAGCCTTGCCATGGCGAGCCTCGACCTCTCGAACAGACCGTTCCTCGTGTTCAACTGCGAGTTCACGAATCAGAGCTGCGGCGAGTACGACCTCTGCATGACGGAGGAGTTCTTCCGCGCGTTTGCGTTCAATTCGGGCATGACTCTGCACATCAACCTGCTCTATGGTACTAACGACCACCACAAGTGCGAGGCTGTCTACAAGGCAGTCGCACACGCGCTTAAGGCAGCCGTACAGCAGAACACCGACGGCTCGACCCTCTCCACGAAAGGAGTACTGTGATGATAGCCATAATCGACTACGGAGCAGGCAACATATTCAGCGTGAAGAACGCGCTCGACCACCTCGGGCTTGAAAGCGCCCTCGTCAAGGACAAGGATTCCATAAAGGCGGCTGACGCAGTCATTCTCCCCGGAGTCGGCGCGTTTCCCGCTGCAATGGAAATGCTGGACAAGTCTGGACTCGTCGACACCATAAAGGAGGAAGCCGCAAGGAAGCCGTTTCTCGGTATCTGCCTCGGTATGCAGCTCATATTTGAAAAGGGCTACGAGTTCGAGGAGTGCGATGGCTTGGGACTTATCGGCGGCTCTGTCATAAAGATGGACGAGCCCGACCTCATAATCCCGCACATGGGCTGGAACAAGCTCGAGAAGATGAACGACTGCCCGCTGCTCGAGAACGTCGGCGACAACGAGTACGTTTACTTCGTTCATTCGTACAAGGCGCAGTGCGACGACAAGAATATCGCGGCATACAGCGAGTACGGCGGACGCGTTCCCGCGCTCGTATACGACGGGAAGTACGTCTACGGAGCGCAGTTCCACCCTGAAAAATCAGGCGAGACGGGACTTAAAATACTCCGCAGCTTCGCAGGGCTTATAAAGTGAGCGGCGAATACAGGTATGTCAGCCTTCTGTCGGGCTCAAATAATACAAGGGAGCTGGGAGGCATATGAACAGCTGACGGCGGTATAACGCGGAAGGGCGTTATATGGCGCAGTGATGTTCCCGAAGCCCTCTCTGCCGAGGACGTGCAGAAGCTGCTTGCAAACCGAATTACGACCATAATAGATATGCGCACTGAATCCGAGGCTGAGAGAGTGCCCGACGGACTTGCCGATATAGCGGGATTTGAGTATCATCATTTTCCCATAACCGAGGGCAGCGGCGTTCCCGAGAGCCTTGAAGCTGTGCCGACGATGTACATGGACATAGCGGCGGCGGAGAATATGCCGAATGTGCTGAAAGCAGTTGCGGAGGCGCGTGACGGCGTGCTTTTTCACTTCACCGCGGGCAAGGACAGAACAGGCGTTGTAAGTGCCATTATCCTCATGGCTTGCGGAGCTGACAGGGACAGCATTGTCAACGATTACGTGGTCAGTCGGGAGTACAACAAGAAAAGGCTTTCCGCATTTCTCGCCTCGCACCCCGAGGTCGACAGGGAGACTGTTCTCGCGAACGAAAGGAGCATAGACATATTCATCGACCTGTTCACGGATCGCTTCGGCAGCGTGGAGGGCTATTTTGACCAAATCGGTCTGTCCTCGCACCACCTCGAAGCGATACGCTGCAAGCTGACAGGTCAGTGATTCGTTTTAAGGAGGGGTTACAATATGAAAAGGCTTATCATAGTCGAGGGACTGCCGTGCTCGGGCAAGAGTACTACCGCGCGGTATATCGCGGAAAAGCTCGGTATGCGATTTGTGGACGAGGGCACTGGCGACCACCCCGCGGACTACGAGTTCCAAGCATTTCTGACCGAGTCAGACCTTGAAGCATTCACGGCAGACGAGCGCGAGCTTGTACTGCAAAACAGTGCGAAAAAAAGCGGTGGCTATATCTCTGAGCTGGGCGCGTTCAGCGGCGAGCTTTTCGACAAGCTGCTGCAATACAAGGTGTACGATTTCCTCCCGTGGGAGACCGAGCGCCCCGTCATGCTCGACAAATGGCGCGAATTTGCGCAGAACATCCGTGGTGAAAGTTACGTGTTCAACTGCGTGCTGCTGCAAAACCCGATGTGCGAGACGATGATGCGTTTCGGCTTCGACGAAGCGGTGTCTGAGGCGTACATACGCGAAATTTGCGGCATGATCGAGCCGCTTTCGCCGTTTGTGGTATACCTCGGAAACAGCGAGGTCTATGACAGCGTGAAGAAAGCGTCAGCGGAGCGCGGTGACGACTGGCTGAATGCCGTCATCGACTACCACTGCGGCGGCGAGTATGGCAAAAAGCTCGGACTGAGCGGCTTTGACGGCTACATTGCGGCACTCGAGGAGCGTCAGCGCAGGGAGCTTTCGATCCTCGGCAGGCTCGGCGTGGACAACATAGTTCTCGACGACCCGCAGAGGGACTGGGAGAGCGCATATTCAGCAATAATTTCAGAATTAAACGAGGTAAGATAATGAGTGGAATAATTCTTTGCCGTTCAAAGTACGGCGCGTCTGCGAAGTACGCGGAATGGATATCCGAGGAGACGGGCTTCAAGGTCGTCGACACGAAAAACGCCGATATAAAGGAGGTCGCGAAGTACGACACCGTTATCATCGGCGGAGGCGTATACGCGGCGGCGATTTCGGGAATTGCCTTCCTGAAAAAGAACTACGCCGCGCTCGCAGGCAAGCAGATAATCGTCTACAGCTGCGGAGCCGCTCCCTACGACGACGAGATACTTCAAACGATAAAGGAGCGCAACCTCAAGGGCGAGCTCGCGGATATCCCGTGCTTCTATTTTCAGGGTATGTGGGACCTTGAGGGCATGAACTTCACCGACAAAGCGATGTGCAAGGTGTACGTGAAAATGCTCGACAAGAAAGACCCGTCGACCGTCAAGGCGTGGGAGCGTCCATTCCTCGAAGCCAAGGATAAGAAGTGCGACTGGACGGACAAGAAATACCTCGAGCCGCTGTTTGCGGAGCTTAAATCAAAAGGAGAACAGGTATGATAATTTTTCCTGCTATTGATATAAAGGACGGCAACTGCGTACGCCTTTTCAAGGGCGATTTTTCGACCGTTGAGAAGGTCGCCTCCGACTACCTCGAGACCGCGAGGAGCTTCGAGGCGGCGGGTGCCGAATGGATACACATGGTCGACCTCGACGGAGCAAAAGAGGGCAGACCCGTCAACACGAAGATATACACCGACGTTGCGGAAAAGACCGATTTGAAGGTCGAGCTCGGCGGCGGAATACGTTCGCTCGAGACTATCCGCGAGTACCTCGAAATGGGTATCACGCGCGTTATTCTCGGTTCGGTGGCACTCAAAAACCCCAAGCTCGTATGCGACGCGGTCGAGAAGTTCGGGAGCGAGAAGATAGTCGTCGGGATAGACGCGATGAATGAAATGGTCGCGACCGAAGGCTGGCTCGAGAGCTCCGACGTGCACTACATCGACCTCGCGAACAAGATGATAGAGGCGGGCGTGAGATACTTCATTTTTACCGATATATCGAAGGACGGCACGCTTTCGGGCGTCAACCGTGTGCAGCTCAAAAAGCTTGCGGACGCCACCGAGGGAAGAGCCGACATCGTGGCTTCGGGCGGAGTCCACACCATGGACGACATCATTGCCTGCAAGGAAATGGGGCTTTACGGCACGATATGCGGCAAGTCCATCTACAAGGGCACGCTCGACCTCAGAGAGGCGATAAAGTACGCGGAGGTGAAATAAATGCTTGCAAAAAGAATAATCCCGTGCCTTGACGTGCGCAACGGCAAGGTCGTAAAGGGCGTGAACTTCGAGGGAGTCCGCGACGTGGGCGACCCCGTTGAATGCGCCGAGGAGTACAACCGTCAGGGCGCGGACGAGATAGTTTTCTACGATATCACGGCTTCGTACGAGGGCAGGGGAGTCTTCCTCGACGTCGTGCGCGAGACCGCGAAGAAGGTGTTCGTGCCGCTGACAGTCGGCGGCGGTATCAAGACAGTCGACGATATCCGCGAGGCTCTGCGTGCGGGAGCGGACAAGGTCTCCGTGAACTCGCAGGCTGTACAGAATCCTCAGCTCGTCAAGGACGGGGCGGACATCTTCGGCAGCCAGTGCATATGCGTAGGTATCGACGCCAAGAAGATAGCCGACAACAAGTGGACGGTCTACATAAACGGCGGCAGAGTCGATATGGGGCTCGACCTTATTGAATGGGTCCACACCATCGAGCGCTTCGGAGCGGGCGAGATATGCCTCAACTCCATCGACGCCGACGGCACCAAGGAGGGCTTTGATATCCCCATGCTGAGGGCGGTCTGCGATAACTGCTCCATACCCGTCATCGCGAGCGGCGGTGCGGGCAAGATAAACGATTTCTACGAGGTCTTCGAGAAGACGGGAGCTACCGCGGCTCTTGCGGCATCGCTCTTCCATTTCAAGGAGCTGACCGTCGGCGAGGTCAAGGACTACTGCCGCGGCAAGGGCGTAATAGTGAGGTAAGCTATGGACAAGAAATGGGAGGAAATGTACGCGGCGGCAAAGGCTGTACTGGCTCCGCGTCAGATATCCGAATACGTTTCGGCGGGAGAGGTCTCCGCGGCTGTGCTGAGCAAGTCGGGAAAGATATATACGGGCGTGTGTATCGACACCTGCTCGACCCTCGGTATCTGTGCTGAGCGCAACGCCATCTTCAATATGATAACGAATGGCGAGAACGAGATAGCGCGTGTGCTGTGTATCCCGCCTGTTGAGGGCAAGGGAGCTCCCTGCGGAGCCTGCCGTGAGCTCATGGTGCAGCTCATGCCCACGAGCTACAAGGACATCGAGATAATGCTCGATTACAGCAATGGCACGGTAATAACGCTCGGGGAGATAACTCCCGAATGGTGGATAGACTATGATTGATTACAGAGATACGCACGACTTCACCGAGCAGGAGCTCGAAAGGCTTTTCCTCTCCGTGGAGTGGTCGTCGGGACACTTCCACGACAAGCTGAAAGCCGCGATGAAGAACTTCCGCACGGTCTACAGCGCATGGGACGGCGGCAGGCTCATCGGCATGATATGCGCTATGGACGATGGTATCATGAACGCCTACGTGCACTACCTGCTCGTCGACCCCGAATACCACGGACAGACGGTCGGCCGCACGCTCGTGGACATGATAAAGGAGCACTACCGCGACTACCTGCGTATAGCGGTCATCGCCTACAACGACGAGCTGCATTTCTACGAGAACTGCGGCTTCAGCAGGGCGGACGACGCCTCGCCTATGTTCATCACATCGCTGTGGACGTAGGGTGAAATGTAACGGCAGCAAAATCTGACTACATAAGTGAGCACAGCTCGCAAAGGAGTAAACAATGGTAAAGATCGACATCAATGACCTCGATAAGTTCTTCGTCAAGGGAGAGCTTATCCCTGCGATATGCTACGAGGTCAACACGAAAACGGTGCTCATGCTCGCGTACATGAACAAGGAGAGCCTGAAAAAGACGCTCGAAACAGGCTATACATGGTTCTGGAGCAGGTCGCGGCAGGAGTACTGGAACAAGGGCGCAACGAGCGGTCACGTGCAGAAGGTCGTATCCATCTACGGCGACTGCGATAACGACACGCTGCTCGTGAACGTCGAGCAGACTGGAGTTGCCTGCCATACGGGAAGCTACAGCTGCTTTTTCAACGAGATATACAATACGGAGGAAAATGAAAAATGACAGTATATGAAGAAATATTTGAAGTAATAAAGGAGCGCAAGAAGCAGTACGAGAACG
>JAUMVH010000055.1:0-2500 GCA_030530245.1 Ruminococcus sp. | reverse complement strand
CCTGCTACCTCTTCGACAAGGGCGTGGACAAGATATGCAAGAAGGTCGGCGAGGAGGCTACCGAGACCGTTATCGCGGCAAAAAACGGCGACAACAACGAGCTCATGAACGAGATAAACGACCTGCTTTATCACGTTATGGTGCTCTGTGCGAATCAGGGACTCGAGTGGTCGGACGTGGAGAAGGTCCTCGACGAGCGCAACGAGAAGATAGGCAACCTCAAGAAGTTCCACAGTGTTGACAAGAATACGTGATATAGCGGGGAAACTCCTTTGCACTGTATTCAGCCTGCTATGCGTGCTCGAGCTGTGTCCTGACGCGTATGCGGCAGCCGAGAGCGTCACTCTCGGTGACGTCAACTCTGACGGACAGGTCAATGCCATTGACGCTTCCGACGTGCTTGTCTTCTACTCGTCGGCTTCCACGAACGGCACTGTAAGTCTCACCGAGGCGCAGTTTTCCGCCGCTGACATTGACAGGAACGGCTTCGTCGACGCAAGCGACGCATCGGCTATTCTCGCGTACTATTCCCACGTCTCCTCGGAGGAATTCGAGACGTTTTCCGATTTCATCATCGACCGCAGCACGTCCTCGCCGTCGTATACCACGGATATAACGAGCAGCACGTATCTGCTCTACAGCGTCGACGATGATAGGCTCATCTCCTATCACGATATCCACGAGAAAATTTCGCCCGCGAGCTTAGCCAAGCTCCTGACGGCTTCCGTCGTGCTGAGGTATATGAGTCCCGATACTGTCGTCAAAGTCGGCTCGGAGCAGAGCCTTGTTCCGCAGTATTCGAGCCTCTGCCTTCTCGCGAAGGGGCATAAGCTGACCGTGTACGATCTGCTGACGGGAATGCTCATGGCGTCGGGAAATGACGCCGCCTATACACTTGCAGCCGCCACCGCACGCTCTGTTTCGGGGCGGGAGATGTCTGACAGCGAAGCCGTGACCTACTTCTGCGGACTGATGAACGATTTTGCGGCGGAGCTCAATATGCGCGAGAGTAACTTCGTCAATCCCGACGGCTTCGACGCAGAGGGTCAGTACACGACCGCGGCGGATATGCTTCGGCTCACTCGCTACGCCCTGACAGTGCCGCAGATACGCGATATCGTGGGAACCTCCACCAAGCGAGTGACTATAGTCACAGGGGAGATATTCGACTGGAAGAACACGAACAGCCTCCTTGACACATCGAGCACATATTACCGCTCCGATGCGTTCGGTATGAAGACTGGTACGTCCGATGAATCAGGGACCTGCCTCATAGCTGCTTTCAGGATAAACGGCAGGACGTACATAACGCTTGTATCGGGCTGCACGAGCGATTATTCGCGCTACGACCTGACGCTGAGCATCATCAACACGTATACATAAAAATCGGTTTGGTAAGGGTACTGCCTTTACCAAACCGTTTTTTTTAGTGCTCGATGCTGCTGTAGTATTCCTCGAGCCGAGGACGCGCGCTCTCGTAGTAAGGCTGCAAGCTCGGGTCGAACTGCGAGCCCATACCCTCGGTGATTATCTCGTCCGCCTTCCCGAATGACATACTGTCCTTGTAAACGCGCTTGCTGACGAGGGCGTCGTACACGTCGGCGATAGCCATGATACGCGCCTCAATGGGGATATCCTCGCCCCTGAGACCGTCGGGATAGCCCGAGCCGTCCCACCTCTCGTGGTGATAGTGAGCGACGTTCTCGGCGATGAGCTTGAACGATTCATCGTCGGTTTTCAGCAATATCTCGTGGATAACGCGTGCACCCTCAGCGGAGTGGTGCTTCATCTTCTCGAATTCCTCGGGAGTGAACCGCCCGGGCTTGCGGAGCACAGCGTCGTCTACGGCAATTTTGCCGAGGTCGTGCATAGGCGCGGCTTTGATGATATTGCGGCAGAATTCGTCGGAGAGGTGGATATCGCCGCCCTTCTGTATCTCGTCGACGAGTATGCGGACTCCCACGCTCGTGCGCTTGATATGACCGCCTGTGGAGTTGTCGCGGCTCTCGACCATAGCCGCGAGGCTCATGATGAGGTTGTCGTGCATCTCGATGATGTGACGGGTCTTCTCGTTGACTTCATTTTGCAGGTCCTCGTTGTAGTGGTCGAGGAGCTGAATGTACTTTCTGTTCTGCGTGTCGTCGGTCAGAGTGACCATATATCCGCGTTTTTTCACCCCGTCGTAGAGGTAGCTCACGTTCGCGATGTATATTTTATCGTCCTCGGAATCGTCCGAGCCGCGGAGCTCATACAGGAACTCGTGCTCGTTCTCGTTCTTGGTGAAGGCGGTCAGCCAGCGGAGTATATCGTCGGCTTTCTTGTTGTTTATCTTCTCGTCGACGTAGAGCTCCCCGAGTACGGGAAGTATCCTCTTCGCCGTCTCATTACAGCCGATATACCGCTGTTTAAGGTCGAACGCGATAAAGCCCGTCCCGCCGTTCTGCACGAGGGAGTCGACCACAGTATCGTCGATATCGTACAGGCAGAGTCGGTACGAAAT
>JAUMVH010000054.1 GCA_030530245.1 Ruminococcus sp. | reverse complement strand
TCGGTCAGCTCTCCGCCGTTCGCGACGAAGCGCAGATAGCGGATAAACGAATCCGACTCAAAATCACACGTGCCCGTCTCGGCGTCTATCCACCACGTATTGCTCGCAAGGACTGCACGCGACTGCTTGCTGTCGTCGTCCTGCCAGTCGTTTGTGTGCATACCCTCGGGGAGGTTTTCGATAGTGTCCATCATCGTGTCGAGGCACCAGTCGCCGTGGATATACTTGTCCGCCCACTTTTTCTTGCAGACATAGCCCATGTCGGCGCAGACACGCCACGGCAGGCAGTATATCTTGCCGTCGTCGGCGGTGATAAGCTCGCGCACATTCGGGAAGAGCATATCGGGCTTGAGGGTCTCGTCCTTCTCCATAAACGGCGTAAGGTCGATGAAGGCGCCCTTGTCCGCGAGGTCGACTCCGCATATCAAGCCCTGATAATCGGTCAGCATAATGTCGGGGAGATTGCCCGCGAGCGCGTCCTCGGTCAGCTTTGAAACAGAGGCGTTATAGTCGTCCTCACTGTTTTGCGAATACACGACGCGCTCTATCTGCAAGTCGGGATTTTCCTCGAGGAATATCTCGGTCTCCCTGTCGAAGCTATGCTCGTTGTCGACGCCGATACGGAGCTTCTTGATATTGCCGAGCTCCGCGGGGTCGCAGGGGATAAAGCGCTGGAACTTGCACTTCCAGTTGCCGTAGTCGGTCGTGCAGACGATGATATTGCCGTCCGTCCCGAGCGAGAAGCCGTTGATGTTATTGTTGTTGAGGGAGGTGGCGTTGACGCTGAAAAGCGCCTCTATGCCGTCGTCTCCGATACCGTAAACAGTGCTCCTCGTGCGCAGGAACAGCGAGTAGCCGTCCGCGCCGCAGGTGAGCTGCTGAACGCTTTCGCCGAGGTTGTAGGTGTCGCCGCTCTTGAGGGAGCGCTCCGCCGCGTTAATTTCGCGTATGTCGACGACTCCGCTCGCCGTCTCGACCGCCGCCATAAGTTTGCCCGAGCTGTCACAGCAGACCTCGCAGAGCGTCTCGTCCTCGCCCGCAGTGAGCCCGCCGAGGTACGCGCCCTCCGCGGTGAAAACGCAGAAGTCGCCGCCGATATTCGCGACGAGGTGCTCGCCGTCGTAGGAGAGCTCGCCGAGCCCCACCGAGCGGTCGACCTCGCCGTCGTAGTCCGTGACCTCCGCGTCCGCGATGAGCTTGCCGTCGATGGAGTACCTGCGGATATGCAGGCTGTACTCCGCCACGCTGTCGTAGAGCACATCGTCGTAGTCGGGCGAGGTCGGGTCAGGCTCGGGCAGGTCGCCGTAGTCCGCGAGGATAACTATCTCCGCGACCTCACCCTCCGCGCTCACGGCGATGTTGTACTGCACGCCGATACCGAAGTCATCGAAGCCGACGCGCTCGTACTTCGCGAAGTCGCGGTCAGCCACCCAGAATGCGGGCACGACCTCCGCCGCCCCCACGATGAAGCGGCTCTCTCCGCGGTCGTATGGCAGGTTGAGGTATATCATCTGCGCATTTTCGGGCAGGTCGACCTTCTCCTGCTTGTACGCCGCTTCGGAGAGCTTCTCTGCGGTGTAGGACTGCTGCTGAGTCGTGCTGCTCCCGTGCGAACAGGCGGCGAGGGTGCAGACGAGGCTCAGGGCTGTGAATAAAGCTGTAATTTTTTTCATAGTTTTGACCTCCTTTTTCGGTCAGGCGAGAGCCCGCACCGATAGTCTTCATATATAAGTGACTTTCGGAGGCAAAAAAGACGAAAAAATTTTGCGATTTTCAAAATTTCGTATAGCTGCACAAATATCGCACGCGCCGCTTGTGCAGTACCTACAAAAAGCGCAGGGCGGACACATATGTCCGCCCGCAACAATATCGAATAATTGTAGGGGCGCTTTCCGAGCGCCCGCCCAAAAACGAGTAGGGGCGGACACCGCGCCGCCCCAAAAAATTGTTGGTCTGATCAGAAATTCGAGCCGTTCCAGCCCCAGTTCTCCGTCTCGGAGTACTTGATGTATATCCTGTTCATGGGGATACTGAGCTGGCGGTTGAGGATATCGCAGATACGCGCGGTGAGGTCGTTGTACGCGGAAGCGGTAGCACCGCCGAGGATAGCGACGTCGACCATTGCCGCGGGAGAGTTCTCGCCGTTGAAATATAGCGTGTACTCGGGCTGGATACCGACCATGAGCCATGTCTCGGTCTTGCCGGGGATAGCCGTGATAGCCTCGCCGAGCGCCGACTTCACCGCGACCTCAGCCTCCTGCGACACCTTAACGTTAGTTTTTACATCAATGAGTGGCATAGTGATTACCTCCTATTTTTTCTTATTTTTATTGTAGATGATGGCAAGTCCCTTTATGAGGAGGTCCTTGTCGAGTATGACGCTTTTCCTGCACAGCGGCACCACGACCTCAGCGAGTCCGCCCGTCGCGACTGCGGTACACTTCTCGCCCATCTCGGCTTCGATACGCTCGATTATGCCGTCGAGGGCGCAGGCGTTGGAGTAGAGCGAGCCGCTCTTCATGCAGTCGATGGTGTTCCTGCCGATGATATTGGGCGGGAGCTCGAAGTCTATCTTCGGGAGCTGAGCCGTGCGGTTGATGAGGGCGTCGGTGGAGACTCCCATGCCCGTGAAGATGAGTCCGCCGAGGTAGTTCTTGTTGCTGTCGACGACGGAAACGGTCGTAGCCGTACCCATGTCGATGATGATGAGCGGGGTGGGGTACTCGTTTATGGCGGCGACGGCGTCGACTGCCTGGTCGCTTCCGAGCTGGCGGGGGTTGTCGATGAGAATGTTCAGACCGGTTTTCACTCCGGGACCCGCCATCATGACCTCGACCCCGAAGAGCTTGCGGATAGCCTCCTTGACGGTATTCGTGACCGACGGCACGACCGACGACATAATAGCGTCATGGATATCGCTGCAGCGGAAGTCGTTCATTTCGAGGATATTGCGGATAAGTACGGCGTATTCGGCGGCGGTGGCGTTGTGGTTGGTGGAGATGCGCTCGAAGACGAGGATCTTGTCGTCCTCATCGACGCAGCCGAAGACGATATTGGTATTGCCTATATCAACAGCTAAAAGCATAGTGAGCCTCCTTTGGTAATTACTGTAAACATATTATACCACATACCTGAGGAAAAATCTACATCTTTTTGTAAATTCACGCGGGGAGCTCCCGCAGGCGATTCGCGCGGTCGCTTGTAAACTCGCTTACCCTCACAAACCGCAAATTCGATCGTAGGGCGCATTCCGTGCGCCCGCAGATACCCGACAAACCACATTCAACCAACTGTAGGGGCTGCCTTTGGCAGTCCGCAGTATCCTAACACGGTGGCAGTTATGTAAATGACGGACCGCTAAAGGCGGTCCCTACACGCGCCCTTGCTATTTTTGTAATTATGTGATATAATGGAGAAAATCAGACAGGGGAGGCAGCTATGGGAAATATCAGAGCGGCGGCAGTCGCGGACGTCTCGCGTATAGCCGAGATAATGGTGTTCAACTATCGGCTGAATTTTTACCCGTTTTTCAGGAACGACCCGTTCTACTTCGCCGAGCTCAACGTGCTCGATATGGCGCGGGAGTTCGCGGACGACCTCGGCGGGGTGTACATCTACGACGACGGCATAGTCAAGGGCTTTATCCGCGTCGAAGGGAAGCTGCTCGAGAAGCTCTACGTCGAGCCGCAGTTTCAGAGTCAGGGCGTGGGAGCGGAGCTGCTCGCCTATGCGACCGACGTGCTCGGAGCTGACCACCTGTGGGCGCTCGAGTACAACACCCGCGCGCAGGCATTCTACAAGCGGCACGGCTTCGAGCTCACGGGCGAGAAAACGGTCGAGGACGAGTGGGTGCCGCTGCTGAAAATGGCAATAAAAAAGGAGAGATAGATATGCTCACAGGAAAAACAGTGCTGCTCGGAGTTTCGAGCTCCATCGCGGCTTACAAGATATGCAACCTCGCGCGAATGCTGACGAAGCTCGGCGCGGACGTGCACGTCTCGATGACGGAGAACGCGCAGAATTTCGTCCACCCGCTGACGTTCGAGACACTGACCCAGCACAAGTGCCTGATAGACACCTTTGACCGCAATTTCGAGTACAGCGTCGAGCACGTCTCGATAGCGAAGAAGGCGGACGTCGTGATGATAGCACCCGCGACCGCGAACGTCATCGGCAAGATAGCGAACGGTATCGCGGACGATATGCTCACCACGACCGTCATGGCGTGCACCTGCAAGAAGATCATCGCGCCCGCGATGAACCACAATATGTTCCACAACCCGATAGTGCAGGAGAATTTGGAGAAGCTCCGCCGCCACGGCTATGAGATAATCGAGCCCGTGAAGGGTATGCTCGCGAACCGTGATATCGGAGACGGCAAGCTCCCCGACGAGGAGACCCTGCTCGAGTACATCGTCCGCGAGGCCGCATTCGGGAAGGACCTCGCTGGCAAGCGCGTGCTCGTCACGGCGGGAGCCACCCGCGAGAGCATCGACCCCGTCCGCTTCATCACCAACCACTCGAGCGGCAAGATGGGCTTCGCTATCGCGCGCGCGGCAATGCTGAGGGGCGCGGAGGTCACTGTAGTCGCGGCGCACACCGACGTTGAGCCGCCCATGTTCGTGAACGTTGTGAAGGTGCAGTCCGCGGAGGATATGTTTAATGCGGTGAAGGAGCACCTCGCCGAGAGCGACATCGTGATAAAGGCGGCGGCGGTCGCGGACTACACGCCCGTCACGGTCGCTGACAACAAGATAAAGAAGTCCGACGATGATATGTCGATACAGCTGAAACGCACGACGGATATCCTTAAATACATCGGCGAGCACAAGCGCGCAGGACAGGTAGTCTGCGGCTTCTCGATGGAGACGGAGAACGTCATCGAAAACTCGCGCAAGAAGCTGACGAAGAAGAACTGCGACATGATATGCGCGAACTCCATAAAGAAGGCGGGAGCAGGCTTCGGCACGGATACCAACATCATCACGATGATAACTCCCGACGGCGACGAGGAGCTGGAGCTGATGAGCAAATTCGACGCAGCGAACATCATACTCACCAAGCTCACGTTGATCAATTCGTGATTAATGTAGGGGCGGATATTATCCGCCCGAAATACACCGCCAAACCCACGGCAACATTCTGTAGGGGCCGCCTTTGGCGGTCCGTCAATTACGTAACCACCACCGTGTTTGTATTCGACGGACGCCCAAAGGGCGCCCCTACAATAAACAAGCACTCCCACGGGAGTGCTTGTTTTTTATTGCCTTAGTTAGAAATTGAAATCGCTATCAAGTGTTATTTCTTCCCCGCAGGCACATTTTACAAAACACAGCGGACCTAAACCGGTTGGAACAAATGAATACGTAAATAACGCTCCGAAAACGTCAGGATATTTTTCTCTGCAAGATTTTGTATGTTCAGCCTTAAAACCATATATTTTCTTCAAATCTTTTTCGTCTGTTATGCTGAATACAATGGGCTTATATTTATTATCCATGCTTTCATTACTCCTTTGCTTTGCACAAACTTGCAAGCTTATCTGCTGTACTTCGGCTCGCAGGTGAGGTTTATGCCGAGGCGCTTGAAGATACGCTCGTCGACGGGCGAGAGGATAACGGTGGAGTGCACCTCACAGCCGCGCAGCTTCGATATCTGCTGCATAGCCTTCTCGGCGTTCTCGTCGGTGGTCGCGCAGATAGAGAGCGCGAGCAGCGTTTCGTCGGTATGTATTCTCGGGTTGTTGTTGCCGAGGTGGTTGACCTTGAGGTCCATAATGGGCTCGATAACGTGGGGGGACATCAGCAGGATATCGTCGTCGATTCCCGCGAAGTACTTGAGCGCGTTGAGCAGCAGAGCAGACACCGCGCCGAGCAGCTCGGACGTCCTGCCCGTGAGGATAGTACCGTCGGGGAGCTCCATAGCCGCCGCGGGAGCGCCTGTAGCCTCCTCCTTAGCGAGAGCCGCGGCAACGACCTTCCTGTCCTCGGGAGTGACGTTAGCCTGCTTCATCAGGAGCTCGAGCTTCATGACCTCCTCCTCGGAGATGAGACCCTTACGCCTGTCGCAGAGGGCGGTGTAGTAGCGGCGGATGACCTCGTCGCAGGCAGCCTTGCAGGTGACCTCGTCGTCGATGATGCAGTTGCCCGCCATATTTACGCCCATATCGGTAGGCGACTTATACGGCGACTGACCGAGTATCTTCTCGAACATGGCATTGAGCACGGGGAATATCTCGACGTCGCGGTTGTAGTTGACGGTGGTCTTGCCGTAAGCCTCGAGGTGGAAGGGGTCTATCATGTTGACGTCGTTGAGGTCGGCAGTAGCCGCCTCGTAGGCGATATTGACGGGGTGACGGAGGGGGAGGTTCCATATCGGGAAGGTCTCGAACTTGGCATAGCCCGCATTTCTGCCGCGCTCGTGCTCGTGGTAGAGCTGCGAGAGGCAGGTCGCCATCTTGCCGCTTCCCGGACCGGGAGCCGTGATGACAACGAGGCGGCGCGAGGTCTCGATGTAGTCGTTTTTGCCGTAGCCGTCCTCGCTGATGATATGCTGGAGGTTCGAGGGGTAGCCCTTGATGCTGTAGTGGTGGTATACCTTCACGCCGAGGGCTTCGAGCCTGCTCTGGAAGGCGTCAGCGGTGGGCTGGTTGTCATAGCGCGTGAGCACGACGCTGCTGACATAGAGTCCGATCTTGGTGAAGACGTTGTAAAGGCGTATGACGTCCACGTCGTAGGTGATACCGAGGTCGCCGCGCACCTTATTCTTTTCGATGTCGTCGGAGTTGATGACGATGACTATCTCAGCCTCGTCCTTGAGCTGGAGAAGCATCTGCAGCTTACTGTCGGGCTTGAAGCCGGGGAGCACACGAGAGGCGTGGAAGTCGTCGAAGAGCTTGCCGCCGAACTCGAGGTAGAGCTTGTCGCCGAACTGGGCGATACGCTGGCGGATATGCTCGGACTGCATTTTCAGATATTTTTCGTTGTCGAAGCCAATTTTCATATCGGACATAGAACTTTCCTCCATAATAAACAATACATACTAATTATAAAACAAAAGCTGTCAAAAATCAAGATGAAAACAAAAAAACGTTGTTTTTTTGTTTTCATCCGACGGATTCGGGCGGACACTACGAAATTGCTGTAGGGGCGCACCCACGTGTGCGCCCGCTTCATAACAAAAACAGCCCCCATATCAATGGAGGCTGCCTGCGTTTATTTGAGGTTAGGCTCGAGCCCTGCGAGCTCGCAGAGGGTCTTGTACTCCGACATCATCGAGCTGTTGCCCGAGATGAAGTCCGAGCTCGTTATGGTGCCCGTGTATTTGCCGTCGACGAAGACGTAGCAGTCCGAGCCCTCGCCCGTTGAAACGAGGTCTACCTGTGACTCCTCGCCGCCCTCGAAGACGTACCTCGCGGAGAGGACGGGGTCGGCAAGCTCGGGCGCCGCTTCGATGTCGGTATCGGTGATACTGATGTAAGAGAAGCTGTTGTAGAACGCCGTGAACATATTCTTTATCTCAGCCTTGGCGAGGTCGATGGGCGTACCGCGGCACTCGGCGGTGTCGGCGGTCGCATCGAGCGTGAAGGTATCCTCCGCCTCGTCACAGGAGAAGCTGAACTCGGTTATCCTGTACATATTTGCGCTCTCGACGTTCTGCATGATGATGTCGTAGATGTCATAGTCCACGAAGTCGAGGTCGCTCGTGTAGTAGAGTCCGAGGAGCCCCGTGTCCTTGATGAGGACGTGGGTCATCTTTGAGGCTTCGCGCCCGTAGCGGCTGAGTATGAGCGTGTGCGAGGTGCCGTCGGTGCCGCTGACGGTGAGCTCCGCGTACGGATCATCGAGCCCGTACTGCGAGAGGTCGGTGACGTTCTCCTCGACGAGCTGAGCCGCCGAGAGACGCGCGAGCACCGTTACCATAGTCGACGGTCGCGTCTGATTCACCGTGAGGAGGCTGTACTCCTCGGGGAGCTCCCACAGACCCGTATTGAGGTTGCGTGTGAGCTCGAACGCGGTCTTGCCGCCGCGCTTCACGGCTATGCCCGATATCTCCTCATCGGAGTAGGGGACGATACTGCTGTCGATGAGGTCGAACCTCGTAGTGAGGAGCGAGGTCACCTCCGTCGCCTCAACGGCGTATATCTTGTTCTTGCCGTCGACCATCGCGTAGTAGTAGTTGCCCGTGGGGCTTGCGTCGCCGATATTTATGGTATAGTCCTGATTGCCGTCGCTTACGGTGAGCACATACGGGTCATTGAGCCCGTACTTCTCCTTGCTCTCGCTGTCGGCTTCACCGTAGTTGGTATCGGCTTCGAGGTCGCAGATGGTGGTGCATATGAGCTGAGCCTTTGACTGCGCGATGTGGAAGGTGTTGCCCGAATCGGGAGCGTTGACCCACCTGTCGCCGTCGAGCCTGAGCGTGTAGCTGCCCTCGGCGCTCTTTATCTCGATCATGCCGATGGAGTCGGAGTCGATATCGAAGAGCTGATTCTCGGCGAGCTCCTTTGACTTCTTCTCCTTGTCCTTTTTATCGGAGTTCTGCACGTAAACGAACGCGCCCGTCGAGATAGCAGCCGCCGCTGCGAGACTTATGACTGCGATGATACCTTTTTTCATTAAGCATATCTCCTTTTCAGCCATACTGCGAGACCCGCAATGAGGAATACTGCGGGGATAATGAAGAACAGCTTTATCGTGCGTGAAGCGTCGTCGGCGTCGTCGAAGGTGAGCGTGTCGTAGGAGTTCGACTTAGCGCCGATGCCCATGTCGATGTCGCTGTTATAGAGCCATGTGTTCGAGAAGAGCGTGAGCATTCTCGTACCCGTGGTGGCGTAAGTCCACCTTTCGTTGCTGAGGGCGTCGTCGGTGCCTATGAGGTAGAGCTTGGCGCCCGTCTGCTTGTTGTAGGAGTAGAAGCCGAAGATGAGCGGCTCGTTCGAGAGCGACTCGGCTACCTCCTTGGTATCGTCGTCTCCGCCCATAGGGGTGCTGACGGTGGTATAGGAGCTGCTGCCCTGCTCGAGGGTGAGGTTCTCGATGATGGAGTATTTCTCTATCTGCTCGCCCGAAACGGTGAGCTCGAAGAAGCTTCTCGTATTCGACACATAGGGATAGATACCCGAATCCGCGTCCTGAAGCTTGGCGTTTAGGTCGGTGGTGAGGTCCTCGGTCGCCTCTGAGCTCGGGTAGGGGTAGGATACCTTGATGAAGTGCTCGAGTATCTCGTTGAGGCGCGGGTCGTTCTCGTCGGTGATATCGGCGGGGAGCACCTGCGCTATCGCCTGTATCTGCGGGTGGAGGAGCGGGCTCTTCTCGGTGACTGTATTGTAGTGCATACCGAGCTGGAATACGGCGAGGAGCTGCTCGATGTTCTTGAATCTGCCCTTTGTCTCGCAGGGCGGGAGTATCATCGAGATAGCGCCGCCGTTATCGGCGTAAGCCTTGAGCTTCTGATAGTCCGAGTCGGAGATATCCTTCTCGGGCGCGACGAGGTACACGATAGCGGTGTTGCTCGGAACAGCCTCGACGCTGTTGAGGTCGAGCTCGTCGACGGTGTAGTTGTCGGTCTTTATGGCGTCGGCGTAGTCGGAGTAGTCCGCGAGGGTCTTGCTGCCGTAGCCCGTGAGGAAGTACACGGTGGGGAGGCTTCCGCTCGTGCAGAGCTCGATAGCGCCCGCGATGAGCTCCTCGCCCTCGTACATGAGGATGTCGTTGGAGTCGGTGGGGAAGCACCTGATGAACGACACCTTCTTGGTGACGTCGCCGCACTTGATGAAGATGTCGGCGGGATTTACGCTGAGGGTGCCTGTCGGGTCGAGGCTCTTAGCCATATCGACGTCCTTGTTGGGGTCGAAGCAGGTGAGCGTGATATTGTCGCGCTTCTCGAGCTCGGTGAGCGTGTGATACAGCGGCAGGTACTTGGGCACCTCCTGCAGGTCGTTGAGCTGCGAGAGGAAGTAAACGTCTATCTTCTTGTCGGCAGTATCGTCGAGGAGCTGCTTTGTAATGGGGCTGAGGGTGTACTGACCCGAGGGGGTCATATCGAACACCTTGTCCTTGTAGGCGAATATCATATTGATAGGTATGAATATCAGCAGTATGAGCACCGCGAGCACGATAGCGAGTGCGCCCGAGAAATCGAATTTTTTCTTTTCCATTTCAGCTTACCCCCTTTTCCATCGTCTTCTCACGATGTCGAAGTAGTACAACTACAGGAATACGATTATCTCAGAGTCTAAGAATACGAGGTCGGAGAGCCTGATGAAGCCCTGCGAGAAGTAAGCGAATCTCGGCTGAGCCGCGAAGGCGTAGAGGAATGACTGGAGCTTCGGGTACTGCATGATGAAGTCCGTGCGCGAGAAGTCGTCGATGAACAGGAACACGAACATGATTATCTCGCCGATGATAGCGGCGATTATGGAGTTTTCGGTGAAGCTCGAAACGAGCATACCCACGGCGATGAACATCGCACCCCATGCAAAGAAACCGATATACGCGCATATGAGCTGGTTCATGATGAGCGTGCCGTGGAGGTAGGTGAATATCGGGAAGAACGACGAGCCCGCTATCATGAACAGGAAGACAGTCAGGTTCGCGAGGTACTTGCCGATTATCATCTGCCAGACGCTGACGGGCGAGGTCATAAGGAGCACCTCGGTGCCGAACTTGCGCTCGTCCGCGAAGGTCCTCATCGTGAGAATGGGGATGAGGAAGATGAAGAAGAAAATGACATTGTAGAAGATGTCGGGGAAGGTGAACTGGAACACGGGCTGGTCGATATTGCCGAGGGCGTTGTTGAACATCAGCGTGAACAGGAACATGAACAGCGCCGTGATAACGTACGCGAAGGGCGTATAGAAGAACGACTGGAGCTCCTTTTTATATATGGAAAACATTACTCATCGCCCTCCTTTTCCCAGTCCTCGCCGTCGGAGCCGTCCTCGTCGTCCGCCTCGGGCTCGGCGATGGGCTCTATCTCGTCGAGCAGGTCGAGCAGACCGTGCTTGTCCGAGGACTTGTTTATCATATCCACGAATACAGCCTCGAGGTCGGGCTTTTCGGTGTATATCTCGGAGATCTGTATGCCGTGCTTTATGAGCTCCGACATGATGGCGTTCTTGGTATCGTCGCCCGCGCCCTCCCTGAGCTTGACCGCGAAAGCGAAGAAGTCGTTGCCCTCGGCGTCGATGGAGACTATCTCCTCCACGCCGTCGGTGAGCTCGATGATATTGGACGCCTTGGTGCGGTCGCCCTTGACCTTGATATGGAGGGTGAGGCTTCCGCCGAGCTTCTTCTCGAGGTTCTCGATAGTGTCGATAGCCTTGATATCGCCCTTGTTGATGATGACGACCCTGTCACATACGGCGCTTACCTCCGAGAGGATATGCGAGCTGAAAATGACGGAGTGCTCCTTCCTGAGGTCCTTGATTATGTTTCTGACCTCGATGACCTGATTCGGGTCGAGACCTACCGTGGGCTCGTCGAGAATGAGAAACTTGGGGTTGCCGAGGAGAGCCTGTGCGAAGCCGACGCGCTGCTTATAGCCCTTAGACAGGTTCTTGATGAGCTTGTCCTGCACGTCCTCTATCTTGAGCAGCTTCGTGACGCGCGCTATCTCGTCCCTGCGCTCGGAGGAGCGTATACGCTTGAGGCCTGCGCAGAAGGAGAGGTACTCCTTGACGCGCATATCGGGGTAAACGGGCGGTATCTCGGGGAGATAGCCGATGTTCTTCTTGGCGGCGACGGGGTCCTTGGAGATGTCGCTGCCGAAGATAGTAACGGTGCCCGCGGTCATGGGCAGGTAGCCCGCGATCATGTTCATGGTGGTAGATTTTCCCGCACCGTTTGGTCCGAGGAAACCGAGTATCTCATTATCGTTTATGGTAAAGCTTATATTGTTCACGGCTCGGTTGGTGCCGTAATACTTGGTGAGTTTATCAATAGTGATCATGAGGTGCTCCTTTCTATAATAGTATAGGATGCATTAGGGTGTACTGTCACATCATACCTGCTTATTATTACAGAAGAGTGTGTAAAGCACGTGAATAATTTATGAATAAACCGTTAAATAAAGCTCCTGAAACACCGCATTGCAGGGCGGGGGATTCGGCGTAGAATCGAATGTAATCAACTATTAATAAAAATAATGATTTTATTAATTATCGGTTCATATATGCGATTCGGGCGAATTTTTGCGGGTGGGCAAAATGTACAAAAAAGGCTTCGCTTATGTGTGCATTGCAACAAAAAAACGGAGGGCAAAATGTGAAAACAATTCAAACTGTTGACACGCCTCAAAAAGTGGAATATAATTATTATGAAAATAGTTTGAGAATTGTGTGTACGCTTCGTGAAGCAGCACACAGTGTACGAAGTATTTTCGTATACGTTCCTGTCCTGAGGGGGCGGGAAAGGCTTATATCCATTAACCAAAATTTTATGAGAGGGGTTAAAAAACAATGATAAGCAAAAAGAACAAGGCACTCTGTGCCGGCGTACTTGCTGCTGCAATGTCCGCTTCAGCTATGGTTCCGACATTTGCTTCAGCTGCAGAGAACAAGTATGCAACTGAGGGCGGTGCGAACGAGTCCTATGCTAAGATGTTCGAGTCACTGTACGATGATGTTATCACAAACGGTGAGACAAACGGCTATCTCAGCAAGAACAACAACGGTTCGGGTTCCTTCGGTATCCCTTACCACGCAGTAGAGACTCTCTGTGTTGAGGCTCCTGACTACGGTCATGAGACAACATCCGAGGCTATGTCCTACATGGCATGGGTAACAGCTATGCACGATGTACTCGCAGATAAGGGCTACATCAGCGGTTCCAAGGGCGACCTCCAGAAGGGCTGGAAGACTCTTGAGGCTCTCATTCCCGGCTGGTCCGAGAACGCATACGCAGGCGAAAAGGGCGAGATCGACTACAGCTCACTCTGGAAGCTCGACAAGGTAAAGGCTGATACAACTACAGAAGAGCCCGAGCCTTCGGGATATCCCGCAAAGCAGAACGGCGTTGACGCTTACAACCCGATCTTCAAGGACTTCAAGTCTGCTTACGGCAGTGACAACGGTTACTACCTCATGCACTGGCTCGCTGACGTTGAGGACTGGTATCAGTTCGGCGGCGGCAAGGGACAGTTCACATTCATCAATACATTCCAGCGCGGTGAGCAGGAGTCCTGCTTCGAGACAGTTCCTCAGGGCTGTATCGAAGAGCTCAAGTACGGTATGGCTGTAAATGACGCTCACTACAAGATGACAGGTATCAAGGCTGTCGTTAACGGCTGGGAGAAGGAGGGCGCTCTCGCTCCTCAGTACAGCTTCACAAACGCTCCTGACGCTGAGGACCGTGCTATCCAGGCTATCTACTTCGCAAGCATGAACGGCCTCGACTGCGGTGAGATCTCAGGTCTCGCTGCTAAGATGGGTGACCAGTGCCGTAACGATATGTTCGATAAGTACTATAAGGCTATCGGCTGCCAGAGCATTGACGCTAAGTCAGACAGCGAGTCTGCTTCGCACAGCTCTATCCAGTCACAGCACTTCCTCATGGCTTGGTACACAGCTTGGGGCGGATCCACATTCCCGTGGTACGCTGAGAACAACCCGAGCGGCAACTACGACTGGGCATTCCAGATCGGCTGCTCGCACTCACATCAGTTCTATCAGAATCCTCTCGCTGCTTACGCTCTCGCTTACGATCCCGTAATGAGCAAGGCAATGAAGGCTTCCGACGCTGTTGACGACTACAAGAAGTCGTTCCAGAGACAGATCGAGTTCTACCTCTGGCTCCAGTCCAAGGACGGCCCCTTCGCAGGTGGTTGTACAAACTCCAAGGGCGGTCAGTATCAGAAGTATGATTCAAGCGATCCGCTCTTCTACGATATGTGCTACGTTGAGCACCCTGTTTACGCTGACCCGGGTTCAAACCACTGGATCGGTAACCAGGTATGGTCGACTCAGCGTCTCGCAGAGCTTTACTACTATGTAAAGATCCAGGGCGACGCTACAAACGGCGCTAAGGACTTCGGCGGTCTCTCGCTCGAGGACGCTCTTGAGGCTCTCCTCAGCAGATGGATCGACTGGTTCCTCGAGAATACACAGTTCGATTATACAGACAAGGACGGCAACGAGATGGCTTACGCTATCCCCTCGACGCTCGACTGGAAGGGTACTCCCGCTACATGGAACGGCAAGTACAGCGAGACTGCTAACGACGGTCTTACCTGCACTATCGGCGGTTACGGCCAGGGAGATATCGGATGCGTATCTTCACTCTGTAATACACTTATCTACTACGCTGCTGCTAACAAGACACCTGCTTCTGCTGCTCAGACAGACGACAACTCTGACAGAGGCGGCAAGGCTCTCCGTCTTGCTAACAAGCTCATGAGCGCTCAGTGGAACATAGCTCGTGACGATATCGGTATCGCATACGAGGATCACAACGATTCACTCGAGAGAATCTTCACTCAGGAAGTATTCATTCCTAAGGGATTCGACGGCGAGATGCCTGATGGCTCACCCATCAAGCCCGGCGTAACATTCTCTGATCTCCGTCAGTCCTACGCTGATGATAAGATGTATCAGGATTGTAAGGCTGTATTCGACAAGACAAAGTCGACACACGATTACACATACAAGCTCCACAGATTCTGGCACATGGGCGATGCTCTCATGACCACAGGTACAATGGCTCTGCTCTATCCTGATGTAACACCTATCAACGATGACGAGCCTATCACATCTACAACAACTACAACTGAGGGCACAACAACAGGCTCTACAGAGACTCTCTGGGGCGATGCTAACGTTGACGGAAAGGTAACAGTTGCAGACGCAACAGCTATCCTCCAGTCTGTTGCAAACAACGATAAGTACGCTCTCAAGCCTCAGGGCAAGATCAACGGCGACGTTGTTGACGGCGACGGTATCACATCCAAGGATGCTCTTGCTATCCAGATGATGGATGCTCAGCTCATCAAGCAGACTGACTTCCCGACAACATCTGCTAAGATCGATTCACTTCAGTAATCAATACTAACAAAAAGGAACGCTTCGGCGTTCCTTTTTTTGC
>JAUMVH010000267.1 GCA_030530245.1 Ruminococcus sp. | reverse complement strand
CGGGATTGAGAGTTTTTGCAAATATAGTTACACTTCTTCTGACAGCGGTTTCGGCAGTTCTTATGATAAGCTCTATGGGCGTATCGAGGGTCATATTCCCGAAATTCCGTTATGTCAGCGGCGTAGATCTGCACATTTATCTTGCGACGGCTGTTCTGACACTTGCAGTGCTGCACGGCGGTATAAAATGGATAATGCAGACAAAGAAAAAGAAGATAGTTTCCGCTCTTGTAGCAGTCGGCTGCATAGGTTCGATAGCGATCGGACTCGCACTTGTCCCGTATCTCAATCGCCATTTCAAGACTGTCCGTATAAATTATGCCGAAAAGGTACAGGGCGAAAAGGTCGAGTGGAAGGGGTCAAAGCCTCTTGTTGTGTACTTCACAAGGCTCGGCAACACCGACTTTGATGACGATGTTGATGCAGTTTCGGGTGCATCGCTCCTGCTTGCTGACGGCGAGCTTATGGGCAGCGATCAGCTCATTGCCGATATGATAAATGACGCCATAGACTGCGATGTTAAGGCGATCACGCTCACAGGTGACAAGTACCCTTCAAGCTACAGCTCAACAGTATCAGTCGCAGGAGATGAACTCAAAAATGATGCGCGTCCGTCTATCGAGCAAATCGACATAAGCGGCTATGATTCGATAATTCTGGTGTATCCGCTTTGGTGGGGAACTGTACCCATGCCCGTTGCGACCTTCCTTGAAAGCTGCAATCTCAACGGGAAAAACCTGTACCTCATCGCAACGCAGGGCAGCAGCGGTTACGGCGAAAGCTTGGACGCTGTCGAAGATATGGCGGAAGGTGCAAATATCCATGCCGTTATGAGCATCTACTGCGAGGATATTCCTGATGCAAGAGAACGTATCGGCGACTGGCTGAAGGAACTGAATGATTAGCTGTACTATAAGATGAACGGTCCGACAACTGTCGAGAGGAGTGAATGCAATGAAGAAAGCAATTAGCACAGTGATATCCGCGGTGATAGGCGGTGTATCGGTCATGCCTGCGGCGGCTTCCGCAGCGGAGGCTCCGCACAGATTCACATCTTCATTCATACAGAACTGGTACTGCCGCGACTGGACGGAAGCGCGCTGGGAACAGGAATTCACGGCTGCAAAGGCGGCAGGCTTTGACTCGCTGATACTCCAGTCCACCTACGATATCGTGCGCGGCGACTGCACGGGCGAGAAGCAGGATGCCGCGGCATATCCGGCGGCGGAGAGCTTTTGTATGTTCCCGTCGGCGACGAGCGCGGCCTACCATTCCTCGCAGAACAGCGGCGACGCTCTCGCTCTTGCGCTTGAGGCGGCGAAGGCGACCGATATGAAGCTGTGGCTCGGCACGGTCAACGACGATATGTGGTGGAAGTACGGATGGGGAGCTCCGACGAGCTATTTCGAGGGTTGGAGCGCCGATAATGCGGAGCTGTGCGGCGGGCTCGTCACCGAGATGTGGGAGCGTTACGGTGCTGACTACGGCGAGCAGATAGCAGGCTGGTACTACACCAGCGAGCTCTGGAATATCGACGCCGCGTGCGATGGCTCGGACGGAGGCAAATATGCACGTATAATAGGCGAAAACATCGCGGCGACCGTCACTGCGATAGAGCAGTCCTGCCACGAAAAGCCGCTTATCGTGAGCCCGTTCTATAACACCGATATTTCGACTGCCGAGCAGTTCGGCGGCTTCATCGGCGACGTTATCGAAGCGGCGGGTCTGCGTTCTATCGACATCTACGCTCCGCAGGACGGCGGAGGACGTGAGTACGCTACCGATGTTATCCGCGAGTGGGTGCAGGCTCAGAAAGCGGCTGTGGACGGGCGTATGCGCTTCTGGATAAACACTGAGAGCTTCGGCGAAGATATGACCGCGAAGCCGATTGCCAATCTACGTGCGGACTATGCGGCGACTGCCGACCTCGCGGAGGAAAACATCATCTTCTCGTGGAACCACTACTACGCCTCCGACAGCGCATTGAACAGGCAGTTCACGGAGTTCGCGGCAGATTCTTTGCAGGGCGATGTGAATCTCGACGGACAGTTTACGGTTGCCGATATGGTGACGTTTCAGCGGTGGCTTCTCGGAGCTCCCGACGCCAATGTCAGGGATCGGGAAGCGGCAGATTTCTGCGCGGACGGTCGGCTCGACACGTTTGACCTGTGCCTGATGAGAAAGGCTCTTGTCGCGGCGCAGAATGAAGAGGATGGCGTGGTAGTCTCGACTGTTGCAGAGCTGCGCAATGCAGTCAAAAACGCCAAAGCGGGCGATGTGATAAGGGTCGCCGCGGGAACCTATGACTGCGGAAGTCAGAAGCTCTACTCTGAGGCGGACGGGACTGCGGACAAGCCCATAAAGCTTGCGGCGCTTGACCCTGATTCACCGCCTGTGCTGACTGGTGCGAACACCGAGCACGGCTATGTACTGCACATAACGGGCGACTACTGGATAGTGG
>JAUMVH010000053.1:10597-15143 GCA_030530245.1 Ruminococcus sp. | reverse complement strand
GAGGACGAGGAGAACGGCAGACTTGCGGTGATAACGCTTGTTATCGGTATCGTGCTGTTTGCGGCGGCTATCGCCGTACACCACTTCACGGAGCTGCTTCCGCTCGCGGTCGCGCTGTATGTTGCGGCGTATCTCGTGCTCGGTATCAACGTGCTGAAGGCTACGTTCAAGAGCCTGCTGAGGGGCAGCGTCTTTAACGAGAACTTCCTCATGACCATCGCTACCCTCGGAGCCTTCGCCCTCGGTGAGTACGCCGAGGCGGTGGGAGTCGTGCTCTTCTTCCGCATTGGCGAGATGTTCGAGGATTTCGCCGTCGCACGCAGCTGCAAGGCTATCACCGACGTGACCGAGCTCCGCGTGGAGGAGGCTGACGTGCTGCGCGGCGGAGAGTTCGTGCGCATCGACGCCGACGATATCGAGGTCGGCGACATACTGAGGATAAAGGTCGGCGAGCGTATAGCCGTCGACGGCATAGTTGAGGCGGGCGAGTCGCGTATCGACACCTCCGCAGTGAACGGCGAGCCCGTGCCGCTGACAGTGCGTGCGGGCGACAGCATAATGTCGGGCTGTATCAACATCTCTGAGACGTTCAATCTCCGCGCGACTGCGGTGGCGGACGACTCGATGATATCGAAGATAGCACACGCTGTCGAGGACGCTTCCTCTGCGAAGCCCAAGCTCGACCGCTTCATCACGCGCTTTGCGAAGGTATACACGCCTATCGTTATCGGCATTGCTGCGGCGACAGCGCTGCTCGGCTCGCTCATCACGGGCGACTGGCAGAAGTGGATATACTCCGCGCTGACATTTCTCGTAATCAGCTGCCCGTGCGCGCTCGTGCTGAGCGTGCCGCTGGCGTACTTCTCGGGTATCGGCGCGGCGTCGAAGCTCGGCATACTCTTCAAGGGCGGCGACTCGATAGAAGCGCTCGGCAAGGTCAAGGCTGTGGCGTTTGACAAGACGGGCACGCTCACGAACGGAAGCTTCACTGTTACGCGCGTCACGAGCGCGGGCAGCCTCAGCGAGGAGGAGCTCCTCCGCCTCTGCGGAAGCTGTGAGCAGATATCGACCCACCCCGTCGCGGAGAGTATCGTCGAGTACTGCCGCAGCAGCGGTATCAGGCTTACCGAGCCCGAGCGCTCGTCGGATATTGCGGGCAGGGGAGTCGAGGCGCAGGTCGGCGGAAGCGACGTCCTGTGCGGCAATATAAAGCTCATGCAGGAGAAGGACGCTATCGTCCCCGAGCTCCCGCAGACCGAGGCGGGCACGTCGGTGTATGTGGCGGTGAATGGCAGAGTCGAGGGCGTTATCCTCGTCTCGGACGAGCTGAAAAAGTCGGCGGCGGACGCTGTGAAGTCGCTGAATGATATGGGTATCGCGACGGCGATGTTCACGGGCGATGTCCCCGAGACTGCGGCGGAGGTCGGCAGGTCGCTCGGAGTCGGCAGCGTCAGGGGCGGACTTCTCCCCGACGAGAAGCTGGCGGAGCTCAACGCCCTGCGCGAAAAGTACGGCAGCGTGATGTTCGTCGGCGACGGTATCAACGACGCTCCCGTGCTCGCGGGCGCTGATGTCGGCGGAGCAATGCAGACGGGCTCCGACCTCGCGCTCGAAGCCGCTGACGCCGTGTTCATGAGCAGCGAGCCCGCGTCGGTAGTGACAGCGAAAAAGATAGCGAACAAGACCCTGCGCATCTCCTACGAGAACATCATCTTCGCGCTCGCAGTCAAGGCGGCTGTCCTCGTCCTCGGACTTCTCGGACACCCGAATATGTGGCTCGCGGTGTTTGCGGATTCGGGCACGGCAATGCTGCTGATACTCAACTCTATCCGCGCACTCAACACGAAAAAGTACAAATAAGGGGGAACTGCTATGATATGGGACAAGGTCGCGCCGCTCTACGACGCGTTTGAATCGCTCGTGAACAACAGGGTCTACAGCGGTACGGGAAAGGCTGTCGCGGAGGAGATAGGTCCCGAGGACAACGTCCTCGAATGTGCCTGCGGGACGGGTGCTATCAGCAAGTATATCGCGCCGAAGTGCGCAAGCCTCATCGCGACTGACCGCTCCGAGAATATGCTCAGGGAGACGTATCTGAAGTGCCGCGGCTTCGGCAACGTGAAGCTCGGTTTCTCCGACATCATGCACCTGCGCTTCCGCGACGG
This sequence comes from Ruminococcus sp., assembly GCA_030530245.1. Classification (GTDB taxonomy): domain Bacteria; phylum Bacillota; class Clostridia; order Oscillospirales; family Ruminococcaceae; genus Ruminococcus. The sequence goes on along the minus strand of JAUMVH010000053.1, from coordinate 12,978 downwards.
ACGCTTCGACAAGGTAGTCGCGGGCAACGTGATACACCTCCTCGACGATCCGCAGGGCGCGCTCGCGGAGCTGATGAGGGTGTGCAGGAGCGGCGGCAAGGTCATCACACCGACCTACATCACCTATGGGAGCAACTCGCTGAAATATACGCAGTCCCTGCTCGAGAAGATAGGCTTGGAGTTCAAGAGCGAGTTCGACCTTGAGACGTACAAGGAATTCTTCCGAAGCGCGGGCTATCCCGACGCCGAATTCCGCATCGTGGAGGGGAATATGCCCTGCGCGATAGCGATGATAACCAAAGAATAGCATGAGCCGCAGGTCATTCCTGCGGCTTTTTACATAATCTCGGGCGCACGGAATGCGCCCCTACATTTGGCACAATAATAGCTGAATCGTAGGGGCGAGTTCCGCTCGCCCGTTCTTTATGCACTCTTTATATACAGTGACCGCTTGACAGAGCGTCCGATATGGTATATCATATGTTGTGTGAATTTTTTTGAAAAAAGCTGTGATATTTTTTCAGCCCGTGCGTCTTATATATGAGAGCGCTTGAAAAAGAGTGTCCCTTTAGCCGATTCGCAGGTTACCTGATATGAGCCGTAAGTTTACGGCACGGTAGCCCACTTTTTCAGCTAAGGGAAGCAACCTAAAGGGTGTCCCTTTAGCCGATTCGCAGGCAGCCGTGTATAAGCCGTAAGCTTATTGCACGGTAGCCCGCTTTTTCCGCTAAGGGAAGCGACTTAAAACTTTGAAAGGAGGAGAGCCATGAAGGACTTCGACGCGGTGTTCCGCGCATATTACGACGACGTTTTCAGATTTCTGCGCGGTCTTACTGCGAGCGAGACGCTTGCCGAGGAGCTCACACAGGAGACGTTCTTCCGCGCGTTCCGCTCTATCGGAGACTACCGCGGAGAATCCGAGCTTAGGGTGTGGCTCTGCTCCATCGCGCGCAACCTGTACTACTCGCACTGCCGCAAGCAGAAGCACCTCACGGGCGAGGAGGTCCCCGAGGACTACGTTGCCGACGGCGCCGACCTCAGCGAGCTCATCGCGGATAAGGAGGTCGCCTTCCGCCTACACAGGGTGCTGCACACCATGCGTGAGCCGTACAAGGAGGTCTTCTCGCTGAGGGTGTTCGGCGAGCTGTCCTTCCGCGAGATAGGCGACCTCTTTGAAAAGAGCGAGCACTGGGCGTGCGTGACTTTCCACCGCGCAAAATCAATGATACAAAAGCAGATAGAGGAGGGAAATGTATGAGATTACCGTGTGAGGTCGTGCGCGACCTGCTGCCGCTGTATGCGGAGGATATGATAAGTCCCGAGAGCCGCAGACTCACCGAGGAGCACCTCGCGGACTGCGGAGAGTGCCGCTCTGCACTGGAGGCGATGGGCAAAAAGACGCCCGATATTAAGTTCCGCGTGGACACGGCGCAGGAGTTCGCTAAATACGAGAAAAAGAAGAAGCATAAGCTCGCGTGGACTGCCGCAGGTATCGCAGCCGCAGCAGTTGCGTTAACCTTCATATTCAATATCCTGTTTGTATTGGTGATCGTCGCACTGATAATGTTCGACGCGGCGAGCGCAAAGATCGAGGTCGATACCGACCCGACGCATTATTCTCGGTATATGGGCGAGGGAGCGGAGAGCGAGTACCGTACGAAATGGGGCATGGACGAGTCTATCTTCCCGCAGGAGATAACTCCCGAAATGGAGGTCGTTGACTACAAAATGGTCTACTATAACCCGTGGGACGCGCAGTATCTGAGCTACCTCACCGTCACCTACACGCCCTCGGACTATGCTGCGGAGCTCGACAGGCTCGCAGACTGTGGTATCACGCCATATAAGGGCTACTACGGGGTGACCGGCTTTGCGGACAGCTCCGACCCGATAGCGATGTACGCGGACGACTATCAGGGCTTCGTCTACGCGATATACACTCCCGACAAGGAGAACACGATAACCTACGTCGAGCTGATATTCTGCAACTACTTCTACGATATCAAGTACGAGAAGTATATCCCCGCGGAGTACCTGCCGATCGGCTTCGATGCCACAAGCGGAAACGCCTACGAAAAGGAGAAAATGAGCGATACCAAAGCCTTCGCACTATTCTGAAAAAAAGCCATAAGGAAGCGGCTGCTCCCTTATGGCTCCTTTTTTGTGAATAGAGGCGGCGAGTCCAATAACTATTCACTTTTCACTCTTCACTATTCACTGAAACGCCGCCCCTGCCATGTGCCGAGCTCCGCGAGATGCTTGTCGATACCGCCGAGGACGGCTATTTTGTCCGCGCTCCACAGCGGTGCGACGAGCTTGCGCTTGTCGCCGTCGCCCGTTATGCGCTCGATGACGGTCTCGGGCGGCAGGACCTCGAGCTG
>JAUMVH010000053.1:3482-10587 GCA_030530245.1 Ruminococcus sp. | reverse complement strand
GTGTACTCCTCGCGCGTGAGCAGCTGTACCTCGCCGCGCGCGTACATCTCCGCGAGGCGCGTGCCGCGTATGACGTGCAGCATTTGCAGCTTCACGCCCTCGGGAGCGAGCTGCGCCGCCTGCCGTGCCGTCTCGACCATCATCTCGGGCGTTTCGTTCGGCAGCCCGTTTATGATGTGCAGGCAGGTGCGTATCCCGCGGCTTTTCAGCTTCTCACAGCCTGCGAGGAATTCCGCGTGCGTGCAGCAGCGGTTTATCAGGCGGAGGGTCTCCTCATGGACGGTCTGCATACCGAGCTCGACCGTAATCGCGGTGCGGGCACTGAGCTCGCACAGGAGGTCGAGCACATCGTCTGGTAGGCAGTCCGCGCGTGTGCCGACTGATATGCCCCTCACGTACGGGTAGCCGAGCACGGACGTGAATATCTCCCGCAGCTTCTCGGCGGGCGCGTAGGTATTGGTGTTCGCCTGAAAGTAGACGATGACAGGCACGTCGCCGTATTTCGCGGAAATGCGGGCATACTCCTTTTCGAGCTGAGCGGGCGCGCCGAGCGAGCCGTCGGTGAAGTAGCCGCTGCCGCCGTCGCAGAATATGCACCCGCCCGTTCCCTTTGTGCCGTCGATGTTCGGGCAGGTAAAGCCGCAGTCGATGACGGCTTTGTACAGCTTCCCGCCGTAAACGGTGCGGAGGTGGTAGTTGAGAGTGTGGTATCTCTTGTTGTCGAGCGAGTAGGGGAAAGGGCTTGCGTTCACAGTGTCACCTTCTCTTGAAAATCTTATATTAATTAATGTCTGCTCAACAACTCAAAAATGCCTTTGTACAGCTTTTAAAAGGTATTTTTGAGTTGTCAAAGTGCAAGAAAAATAGTAGTTTTTATGATTTTTCTTGCACTTTGTTTTGCCCTTCAGGGCAAAATGAGCTTGACATCAATTAATGTGACGCGCAAATTCCATATTTTATAAAGAATTTGCGCACCCCGAACGAAGTTCGGGTCAATAACCGCCTGACGGCGGTTATTGAGTACACATTAATTATAATACAGTAAAATGAAAAAATCAACCGCAAACGGCTGAAAATGCACTACTTTTGCCATTTAAGGATTATTTAATAATTCGCCTGCTATAATGAAATCACAGTAAAGGAGAGGGTGAACAATGTACTTTAATATCCTGAAAAAAGACCTGAGACGCAAGAGGGTCATAAACCTCATCATACTCGTTTTCGTGACGATATCGACGATGTTCGCGGCGAGCAGCGTCAACAACATCATCACCGTCACGAACGGGCTCGACAACTACTTCGAGAAGGCGAAAATGGCTGACCACTGCCTCATCACGCAGGGCACCGACGAGGACGAGCTCACAGAGCTGCTCGGCGGGCTCGACAGCGTTACGGACTGCCGTATCGAGAGCGTATGCTACTCGACGCGCGATAAGTTCTTCAAGGACGGCGAGCGCCTCAGCTCATATTCAAATATGTACGTCCTGATGCCCATTGACGAGGCGGAGCTCAACTACTTCGACCGCGACAACAACGTGATAACCTCGGTGGAGAAGGGCAAGGCTTACGTTTCCGCTGTTTTGGAGCGCGGCGGCGACCTCAGCGAGGGCGACAGCTTCACGTTCGAGGTCGGCGGCGAGGAGTACGAGTTCGAGTACGCGGGACTCGCCAAGGACGCGCTCCTCGGCTCGGACTTCATGTGCAATCCGCGCTTCATCATCTCGCGCGAGGACTACGACGAGATAATGAAAAACGAAGCCGCCTACGAGAAGCGCGGCAACCTCATCTACATCGACACCGACGACTCCGACAGCTTCGAGAGCGAGCTCCCCGATATAGGCGGACTCATGTTTCAGGGCGACAGAGCCACGATGAAGAAGGCGTATATGATATCCATGCTCGTGGCGGGAATGCTCCTCATCGTGAGCGTCAGCCTCATTATCATCGCGCTCGTTGTGCTGAGATTTACCATCGGCTTCACGCTCGAGGAGGAGTTCCGCGAGATAGGCGTCATGAAGGCTATCGGTCTGAAAAACGGCTCTATCCGCAATCTCTACATCGTCAAGTATTTCGGCATCTCAGTCGTCGGAGCGGTGATAGGTCTGTTCCTCAGCATACCGTTCGGGAATATGCTCATCAGCAGCGTCGCCACTACCATGAATATGCAGCGCGGCAGCCTGCTGCCCGTATCAATTGTGTGCAGCGTCGCCGTCGTGGCACTGATAATGCTGTTCTGCCGCAGCTGCACCCGCAGAGTCAACAAGCTCTCGCCGATAGATGCCGTAAGGAGCGGTCAGACGGGCGAGCGCTTCCGCAAAAAGAGCCTCATGCACCTCGGGAAAAGCAAGCTCCCGACAGCGCCGTTCATCGCGCTCAACGACGTGCTGAGCAGCCCCAAGCAGTACGCGATAATCACGGCGGTGTTCACGCTGCTGCTGCTCCTGATAATGGTGCTCGCGAGCTTTGCGAACACCCTCAGCAGCGACAAGCTGATGTTCCTCTTCGGAAGTCAGACGAAGGACGTTTATATCACGAGCTCGACGGACGAGGTGCTCGAGGCTTACGGTACCAAGGAGAGCGCCGAGGACGTCTTCGACCGCATCTGCTCAGGCTACGAGCAGAAGCTCGCTGAGAACGGTATGCCCGCGGAGATAACCGTCGAGGCGCTGTATACGCTTCCCTTAAAGAAGGGCGACAAGCATATGCAGGTGAGCTTCATCAAGAACCATCGCACAAAAGCCTCGGATTACAGCGGATATACCGAGGGCACGCCGCCTCGGTACGACAACGAGATAGCGCTGTCGCAGATAATCGCTGATGAGCTCGGAGTCGGTATCGGTGACAGCGTCACCGTCACCGTGAACGGCGAGGACAGGGAGTTCGTGGTAACGGCTCTGCTCCAGAGCTTCGTACAGACGGGCAAGAGCGGCAGATTCTGCGAGCTGACTGATATCTCGAAAACGCAGCTGAGCGGACTTATGGGCTTAGTCGTAGACTTCGACGACGACCCGTCCGCCGAGGAGGTCGACAGACGTATCGAGAAGATGAAGGATATCCTCGGTACTGACGAGATAATGAATGCGGAGACCTACGTCAAGGAGCAGACAGGCGCGGCTGACATCGTAGCCGCAGTGAAGAATATGGTCATCATCATCGCGGTGCTCATCTGCCTGATGATAACTCTGCTCATGGAGCGCTCGTTCATCTCGCGCGAGAAGTCCGAGATAGCGCTCATGAAGGCGATAGGCTTCAGCGGCAGGTACATCAGCCTCTGCCACACGCTCAGATTCACGATAGCGGCAGTGCTCTCGGCTGTTATAGCGTCGGCACTCGCGATACCCGTGACAAAGCTCGCGGGCGACCCGATAATGGGCATAATGGGCGCAGTCAGGGGCGTCGAGTACAAGATAGTGCCGCTCGAGCTGTTTGCCGTGTACCCGCTCATAATCATAGCGGCAGTCGCGGCGGGAACGCTCATGACCACCGTATTCATCAAGGGCATAAAGGCTTCCGATACAGCCGACATCGAATGATAAGGAGAATAGCTATGAATAACATACTCGAGGTAAAGGACCTCTGCAAGACATACATCATCAACAAGAAGCAGAACAACGTTCTGCGCAACGTCAGCTTCACCATCTCCGAGGGCGAGATGGTGGCGATCATGGGACCGTCGGGCTCGGGCAAGTCGACCCTGCTGTACACGGTCTCTGGCATGGACTCGATGACCGCGGGAAGCGTGAGCTTCTGCGGGCGTGACATCTCCAAGCTCGGGAGCGGCGACCTCTCGAAGCTCCGCCTCGACGAGATGGGCTTCATCTTCCAGCAGATGTATATGCTGAAAAATCTCTCGGTGCTGGACAATATCCTGCTTCCCGCGTGCAAGTCCGACAAGGTGAAGGAGAGCCGCAGGGACACCGTCAGCCGCGGAAGGGCGCTCATGCAGAAGCTCGGTATCTCCGACATCGCCGACAACGACATCAACGAGGTCTCGGGCGGACAGCTCCAGCGCGCGTGCATCTGCCGCAGTATGATAAACTCGCCGAAGATGATATTCGCCGACGAGCCCACGGGTGCGCTCAACCGCGCCTCCTCCGACGAGGTCATGGACGAGCTCAGCCGCCTCAACTCCGAGGGCACGACGATAATGCTCGTCACCCACGACGCCAAGGTAGCCGCGAAGTGCTCGCGCGTGCTGTTCATAGTTGACGGGAACATAAAAGGGGAGTATAATATAGAGGAAGAAAAGGAACTCCGCGAGCGTGAACGCGGACTGAACAACTGGCTCCTCGAAATGGGCTGGTGATACGGAGCAGATATGGACATACTTGTAGTTGAAGATAATATGGAGCTATGCGCGCTCCTGTGCGATTTCCTCCGCGCGGAGGGCTACACGGTGAGCGTCGCCGAGAGCGGAGAGAAAGCCTTGTCCCTGTACGAGAAGTACGGGGCAAGGCTCGTTCTGCTGGATATAAATCTCCCCGGGATAGACGGCTTTGCCGTGTGCGAGAGAATACGCAGGGCAGGCAATACGCCGATAATCGTGCTCACCGCACGCTGCGGCAAGGAGGACAAGCTGAGCGGGCTCAACCTCGGGGCGGACGACTACATAGAGAAGCCCTACGACATCGACATACTCATCGCCAAGATAAAGGGCATTTTCAGGCGGCGCTTCGCCGAGGACAAGCTCACGGACGGCAATATCACCCTCGATATCGCTGCGAAGACCGTCACCAAGGACGGCAGGGCGCTCGATATGACCGTGAAGGAGTTCGAGCTGCTGAAAATGCTCATGGAGAACAGGGGACAGACCCTCACGAAGGAGCAGCTTTTCAACAGCATATGGGGATTTGACAGCGAGTCCGAGCAGCAGACCCTCACCGTCCACATCAAGTGGCTGAGGCAGAAGATAGAGGACGACCCGAAGGCGCCCGTGCACATACTCACCGTGTGGGGCAGAGGATACCGCTGGGAGGGGACGCCGTGAAGAGCTTCGACAGGCTGATAGCGCTGTTTCTGCTCCTTGCGGCCGCGGCTTTTGCGGCGGTGAACCTCGCGTTCCGCTTCACAGCCTCGGCAAGCGGCAGGCAGCACATGGTCGACGTCAACCGCGTAGTGCGCTATATCGAGGAAAACGGCACAGTCCCCGACGCGGCGGACTATCCTGCGGTCACGGGGATATACACCGCGGCTGACGGCGATATCTACAGCTCCGACAGCGAATACGTTATCCGCGAGGTCGGCGGCACGCTCTACCGTATCGAGTACCGCGAGTCCGCCGACAACAGCAGGCTCATCCTGACCGTGAATGCCGCGCTTGCGGCGTTCGTGCTCACTGCGGCGGGGATACTGCTCTACGTCCGCCGCAACATCATCAAGCCCTTTAACGGTATCAGCTCCCTCCCGCAGGAGCTCGCAAAGGGCACGCTGACAGCTCCGCTGAAGGAGAACAAGAGCCGATTCTTCGGCAGATTCATATGGGGACTCGATATGCTGCGCGAGAGCCTCGAGAAGTCGAGACGCACGGAGCTCGAGCTCCAGCGCGAGAAGAAAACGATGATAATGTCGCTCTCCCACGACATCAAGACGCCGCTCTCCGCGATAAAGCTGTACGCGAAGGCGCTCTCCAAGGGGATATACCGCGACACCGACAAGCAGGTCGAGGTCGCCGAGAGCATAAACGCCAAGGCTGACGAGATAGAGTCGCTCGTCGGGGAGATAATGCGCTCGGGCAGCGACGACATCATGGATTTCGAGGTCAGCGTCCGCGAGTGCTACCTCTCCGAGGTCATCGGCAGGATATGTGCCTATTACCGTGACAGCCTGCCGCCCGACGTGTTCACGGCGGACAGCTTCATCGACTGCATGATAAGCGCAGACCCCGACAGGCTCGTCGAGGTCTTGCAGAATATCGTCGGGAACGCCGTGAAGTACGGCGACGGGCGAATGATATGCCTCAGCTTCTCCGACGAGGAGGACTGCCGCCTTATCACCGTCGCAAACAGCGGCTGTACGCTCCCCGACAGCGAGCTCGCGCACATCTTCGACAGCTTCTGGCGCGGCTCTAACTCGGGCAGCAAGGCGGGGAACGGGCTCGGGCTGTACATCTGCCGCCGCCTGATGAACCTCATGGGCGGCGAGGTCTACGCCGCGACAGCGGACGGCGAGATGCGCGTCACCGTGGTCTGCCCGAAATGCTGAATCTGATATAACGAGAAAAGCCGCGTAACACAGCGTTACGCGGCTTGTTATGTCTATATACCTCGGGCGCACGGAATGCGCCCCTACAAGAGGTTGTAAGATAGCAAAACTGTAGGGGCGAGTTCCGCTCGCCCGTGTTTTTACAGGATTATTTTAATATTTATGCAATTGCTGCCTTTATCCCGAAGTAGAGCAGTACGACGGCTCCGAGGACTATCCTGTACCAGCCGAACACCTTGAAATCGTGCTTCTTGATGTAGTCCATGAGGAACTTGATGATGAACATCGACACCGCGAACGCCACTATCATTCCCACGAGGAGCACGCCCAGCTGACCCGCGGTGAAGCCGCCCTCGTCCTTGAGGACGTACTTGACTATTTTCAGCAGGCTCGCGCCGAACATTACGGGCACGGCGAGGTAAAACGTGAACTCTGCGGCGACTGTACGCGATATGCCGATGAGGAGGGCTCCGACGATGGTCGCGCCCGAACGCGATGTACCGGGGAAAAGCGCCGCTATCAGCTGGAAGCCGCCGATTATCAGCGCCGCCTGATATGTCAGCTCAGCGATGGAGTTGACCTTTGGCTTGCGGTCCTTGTTCCAGTTCTCGACCACGATGAACGCCACACCGAACGCGATGAGTGCTATGGCGACGACCCACGGGTTGTAGAAGTGGTCGTCTATCCAGTCGTCCGCGAGAACTCCGACGATAGCGGCGGGGATACACGCGATCACGACCTTGAACCACATCACGAAGATGTCGGTCTTGACGTAGGCGCCGAAGCCCTCCTTCTTCCACGGGTGGGGATTATTCTCCTTGCCGAAGGGGAAGAGCTTCTTCCAGAAGATGACCACGACAGCCATTATCGCGCCGAGCTGTATTACGACGTCGAACATCTTGAT
>JAUMVH010000053.1:0-3472 GCA_030530245.1 Ruminococcus sp. | reverse complement strand
AGGCTTCGTTGGTGGCTTCGTTGCTGCTGACCTTGAGCTTGAGGAACTCGTCAACGAGAATGAGGTGACCCGTGCTGCTGACGGGCAGCCATTCCGTGATACCCTCGACAATGCCGAGAATGACTGATTTCAGAAATTCTAATATCATATTGCTGTCCTTTCTTTCGGATGTCTTAACTTTCTGATTATATCACAAACAGATATATATGTCAAATCCTCACTCATTATTACGAATGAGCCTGAACTTTCTCTTGGACACGCTCAGTACGCCTGCTTTTTTCAGCCGCGCTATCTCACGCTGGAGCGAGCTCCTGTTCACGCAGAGGTAGTCCGAGAGCGCCGTTGTCGAGAACGGTATCTGCGGAGTATCACCCTTGGGGGTGTTGTCCTCGGTTATTTGCAGGAAGCTGATGAGCTTGTCCTCGATGGAGCGCTGGCTGAGCACCTCTATCCGCTCGCTGAGGGAGATGGTCTTGTCCGACATCAGCATGAGGAGGTTCTCGACCACCATCGAGTGGCAGCGGCAGGCTTTCTCACAGCGCTTGAGTATCTCCTCGCGGCGGAAGAACATGACCTCGCAGTCGGTGTCCGCGATGATCTCGACGGAGCTCCTGTGCGTGCCCGCGAAGGTGAAGAATTCGCCGAAAATTTCCTGCTCGCCGAGAGTCTCGACAATGGTGCGGACTCCGTTTATGTCGTAGCGCACCATTACCGCCTTGCCGCTGAGAACGATGCCTATCCTGTCGGCGCTGTGCGAAAAATCGGCGATACGGCTGCCTGCGCGGAACTTCCTCACCTCGGTATTGAAGCAGGTCATCATGCGGCGGCAGTCAGCCTCCTCGACGCCTTTAAATAAAATGTTTTGCTCGGGTAACATTATTTTTCTCCTTTGTTGCAAATGCAACAGATTTTTTGTTTTTATTATGATACAATATATTCAGACAAAAGTCAAGAGGATTTTTGGCAATTATTTACATTGGAGGCGTTTTACAATGAAGGTAAATGTTATCGGTGAACAGCTCTCTCAGCAGGAGATAGACGCGTATATCGACTACGGCAAGAAGAAATACCGCGGCAGGGAGATAACCGAAATGACCGTGACTACCGACGGCGACTTCGTCGACTTGAAGTACGGCTTCGCTGATATCCCGTTCGACAGGATAAGGCGTATCACGGGCTACCTCGTGGGCACGCTCGACCGCTTCAACGACGGCAAACGCGCCGAAGAGCACGACCGCGTAAAGCACACAGTATCATGAATCAAAGCCCGTGGGACGCTCTGCGCCCTTTTCGGGCTTTATGAATAAAACAAACGGAGGTAATTGTTATGGCTAAATATGTATGTCCCGTATGCGGATACGTTCACGAGGGAGACGCTCCCCCCGAGAAGTGCCCTCAGTGCGGTGTCCCCGGCTCTAAGTTCAAGGTAATGGACGAGGGCGAGAAGCTCGTTTTCGCTTGCGAGCACGTTCTCGGCGTGGCTAAGGACGTGACCGACCCCGAGATAATCGAGGGTCTCCGCTCGAACTTCACAGGCGAGTGCACAGAGGTAGGTATGTACCTCGCAATGGCGCGCGTTGCCTACAGAGAGGGCTACCCCGAGATCGGCGCATACTGGGAGAAGGCTGCTTTTGAAGAGGCTGAGCACGCGGCTAAGTTCGCGGAGCTCCTCGGCGAGGTAGTTTCCGATTCGACGAAGGTGAACCTTGAGAAGAGAGTTGCTGCGGAGCACGGCGCTACCGAGGGCAAGCTCAAGCTCGCGAAGAGGGCGAAGGAGCTCAACCTCGACGCTATCCACGACACAGTCCACGAGATGGCACGCGACGAGGCTCGTCACGGCAAGGCATTCGAGGGACTCCTCAAGAGATACTTCAAGTGATACATAAGAAAGACCGCAGAGCTCAGGCTTTGCGGTCTTTTTCTTTTGCCGCGCGGAAAAAACTACCGTAGTTGATAAACCACCGCGCGAAACCGAAAGTTTCGCTCAAGCCTTTTCAAAGGCTTGCGGGTCGAGGGCAGCGTCCTCGCGGGGGCAGGGGCGGAGCCCCAAACCGAAGGGCGCTCTGAGAGGGGATGAATTCAAAAACAGTCCGGTGGACTGTTTTTGAAGAGGGGAGGCTCTGTAACGTAAGATTCCTTTATCAAAGAAAACTAAATCAAACCGAATAGGAACAAAGGCAATATCCACATATCAAAGGTATTGCCTTTTCTATTTATATAGCATTGAGCCAATGGGGAACCCCAAATTTCTTGGATCAGAAATCATATATCATAACTTTTATCATTTTAATACTTCTATATTCTATAGTCAAGCTTTTTAAACAATATATGCGCCTAATAATTGGATAATTGACATTCAAAACTAATAATGCCCATATAGGCAAAAGGATACAATAAGTCCGCAAAAATACCATTATAATCATTGACCATACGGTCATCGTTTTTATGAATAATATCATCTCACCTAACCTTCTCTTATATTACACGAAGCATCTCTCAAAATAGCCAATTTCTCTGCGATATCGCCTTATATATTCATGTCTACAATTTCAATTTGTCCGGCTGTATCTCAGGCTTCAGACAGTTTGCGCGTCATCCCGGAAACGAACCTCTGTATTCCCAGTGCCTCCTTTTCTGTAACTCTGTCTCTCGTATTATAGCAGGCGGCATTACCCTTCCCCTGGATCTTGAGCTCATACTTATCCTTGTTTGCTATGAAGAGGAATATAAATATCGCGTCCGCAATAATGACTTCTCTGTCAACGTTCGCATTCACGAGGGGAGATACTTCCTAAGAAGGGTGCAAATAAAGCCTCAGCAGTATGTGACGTAGTGTTTGTTGTGATAGTTGCTGTTAAAGATGTCGTAACAGAGGAAGTTTGAACAGACGCGCTTGTGTTAATCGAAGCTGTCTTCGAACCCGTCATCACGCCGCTGAACATCTGTCCTCATTCGGTAAGATGTGTGCCATCTCAATCATTGACAAGGTCGAGGTATACAACTCCGCTACCGTTGCCCTTTCGCGACCATGCCAGATCGCCAAGGCACTTCCCCGACAGTAACTCATAACAATTTCTTCATCATCGTTTCCGTCGCTGTGATAATAGAGCAAAATGAGCTTGACATAAAAATGTGGGGCGCAAATTTCCTTCTTTAAAGAATATACGCTCCACGAACATAGTTCGCGGCAATAACCACTTGACTGCGGTTATTGAACACACATTAAATATTTACATGATCAAAATGTGCGATGCCAAGAAAAAAAGCGGCATACACTGTTGTTTTCATATTGAAAACAGCCTTTTCCGAACCACTTATGAGGGAACAAAAAACTGCACGGGCAGAACCCGTGCAGTCGTTGATGATATTTACTTTACATAGCCCGAGAGACCCGCAATGCCCTGCGCCTTGATGGCGTTCGCGAGAAGTCCCGCGATGACATTTGCGCCGTCCTCCTTGTAGTGTCTCTTGT
>JAUMVH010000052.1 GCA_030530245.1 Ruminococcus sp. | reverse complement strand
TCAACGAGCTTTGCTCTCACTCTGGAGCTTGATACAATGAGGCGCTGGGACATTGAGTTCACGATAGACAAGTACGGTACGTCTCTGTACGGCAAGAAAACCGAGACCAATGCCGAGACAGGCGAGCAGAAGCAGCTCGAAGGCTTCAGGGTCGCAGACCTTGAATATGACTCTTGACTGAGTTCAAACGCAGAACAGAAGAAATAATGCAAAAAGCCGTTCCACAGGGAACGGCTTTTCGCGTCAGGTATGTAAGGAGTAAGAACAAAGCTTTATTTACAGGTCGCCGCCTGTGGAATGGGCTTCACCGTACTGACCTTCCGCTCGTTGAGTCTGCGGGAGAGCAGTACCGCGAAAGCGCTTGCGTTCAGAATGAGAGCGCCGATCCACGCGAGTACCTCCGCATATGCTGTAGCCTTGAAGCCAAGCCCGCCGATGAAGAAGGCGATGACCGCGATACGCAGCACCATTTCGAGAATGCCCGAGCACATCGGGATAAACGGCGAGCCCATGCCCTGTACGCCGTTTCTGAATATGAACAGGAAGTCGACCGCGAAGAGCATAGCTCCCGTTATCGGCAGGAACTGTGCGGCGAGCTCGATCTGCTCGTCACCGCTGAGCATGAAGGACGCGAGCTGACGCGGGATAAATACCATAGCCGAGCCGAATATGATGTACGCGACGAGCGCGATACCGAGGCAGACCTTGAGCCCCTCTTTGATGCGTCCGTACTGCTTTGCGCCGTAGTTCTGGCTCGTGAATGAGGACATCGTGAAGCCTGCGGTGAATGCGGGCGACATGAAGATGTTGATGAACTTGCTGCACGCCGAGTAAGCGGAGGTGTAAGCCACGCCGAGCCCGTTTACGAAGTACTGCACTACCATACAGCCGACCGCCGTGATCGAGTTCATGAGCGCCATAGGTACGCCGTTTTTGAGGAGGTCGAGGTATAGCCTGCCGTTGAAGGCGAAGTCAGCCCTGCTGAGCTTGATTATCTCTATCCTGCGAAGTTTTACGAAGCATATCGCCGCCGAAACTATTTGAGCTAAGACGGTCGCGGCAGCCGCTCCCTCAACGCCTGTTTTCAGCACGAATATGCAGAAGATGTCGAGTGTGATGTTGACTGCTGTGGACACCATTATCGCGGTGAACGGCGTTCTGCTGTCGCCGAGCGCACGGAGGATACCCGCGCAGAGGTTGTATGCGATAGCGGTCGCGAGTCCGCCGAAAACGATGTAGCCGTAGAGCAGGCTGTCGCCGATTATGAGCTCCGAGGTCCGGAGCAGGCGGAGCGCCGTCCTGAGGAAAACGAGGCTGAACACCGTGAGTATTACCGCAATGGCTCCCGCAAGCTTTACCGCGGAGGCTGTGGTGCGGCGCATTTTATCGTAGTCCTTGGCTCCGAAAGCCTGCGCTATCAGTACGCAGAAGCCGTTGGAGAGTCCCATTGAGAAGCCGACTATCAGGAAGAAGAGCGAGCCCATATTACCGACCGCGCCGAGAGCGTTGTCGCCGAGTCCCTTGCCGACTATTGCCGTATCTGCGAGCGAGTATACCTGCTGGAGCATATTAGTGAAAAGCATCGGGAAGAAGAACGTGAGAATGAGTTTGCTTACCTTTCCCTGTGTGAGGTCTGAAGTTTTTGCCATAAAAGTACCTCCTTTATTAATGCTTGTTTATGTTTCCGAGTCTATTATATAATATATATAGGTGAATTTATATCAGAAGTATTGCATTTTTTATATTTTTGTGGTACAATATCCATTGTGTGCATTAAAAATGAAAGAGGGGGGTAGGCTTGAATACCAACCGCGACCTCAATTACAGGCTGTTTATCCAGAAGGAGAACGACTTCACCCGCACGGATATACACAGCGAATTCGAGAAATACTACGCTATAAGGAGCGGCGATGTAGCGCTCGTAAAGGAGAATTACGCCAAGGCGCGTGTCGACTTCAACAAGGGCAAGGGTCAGCTCTCCGACGACCCGCTCCGCAACAACATATACCACCTCGTGGTGTGTGCGGCTATAGTGGCGAGGATATGCGTGGACGGCGGGCTCGAGCACAATGTCGCGTATACTCTGAGCGACATATATATCCGCAAGGCTGACAAGTGCACCGACCCCGACGAGGTGCTCGACCTGCTCGGGGAGATGCAGGTGGACTTTGCCGAGCGAATGCGCGAAACGCAGAAAACAGGCGCTATCTCGGTACACGTAAGGCGCACTATCGACTACATCTACGACCACCTCCACGAGACACTGACGCTGGAAATGCTCGCGGAGAGGGAGGGCTTGCATCCGAGCTCGATGTCGCGGCTTTTCGCGAAGGAGACGGGCGTGACGCTCAAGGACTACATCATACGCGCCAAGATAAAGACGGCGGGGAATATGCTGAAATACTCGTCTTTCCCGCTCTCGGACATATCGCTCTCGCTCGGCTTTTCGTCGCAGAGCGCGTTCACGTCCACATTCAGGAAGATAACGGGAATGACCCCGGGGCAGTACCGCAGTATGTACTACTCGGACAATATATCGGAGCTGTAAGAAGCTCCGACGGATAATCAGAACTTTTGAGGTGAAATTCTTTGACGATCAGGAACTTTGACGAAATAGACGAGAAATACTATTACGGCGGCAGGCTCGGAGCGATATACTCGCGTCATCAGACAGAATTCAGAGTGTGGTCGCCCTGCGCGGACAAGGTGAAGGTGAGACTTTACCCCGACGGCGAGGACAGCTCGCCCATAGCCGTTGTGACCATGAAGTGCAGAAACGGCGTGTGGTCGACGATAGTCTGCGACGACCTCGACGGCGTGTACTACACGTATGAAGTGCACATCGACGGCGAGGAATTCGAGACGATCGACATCTACGCCGTAACGGCGGGAGTCAACGGCAAGAGGGGAATGGTGCTCGACCTCTCAGGCGCCGAGCCCGACGGCTGGGAACTCACCGAGCCTGTCACGCTCGAGAAGTACACAGATGCCATAATCTACGAGCTCCACGTGAGGGACTTCTCTATCGACAGGAGCGGACATTTCCGCAATAAGGGACGATTCCTTGCGTTCACGGAGACAGGCGTCACTAACGATATGGGCGACGAGATAGGTCTCGATTACATCGCCTCGCTCGGTGTTACACATATACACCTGCTGCCCGTTTTCGACTTCGCGACCGTTGACGAGAGCAGCAGCCTGCCGCAGTTCAACTGGGGCTACGACCCGCTCAACTACAACGTCCCCGAGGGCTCGTACAGCTCCGACCCATTTGACGGCGAGGTGAGAGTGCGCGAGTTCCGCCAGCTCGTCATGGCTTGCCACAAGAAGGGGATAGGCGTCATCATGGACGTGGTCTATAATCACACCTATAATACCGAAAATTCGGCGTTCAGCAAGACCTTCCCGTACTATTATTACAGGCTGTGGGAGGGCAATTACTCCAACGGCTCGGGCTGCGGCAACGAGTTCGCCTCTGAGCGCAAAATGGCTCGCAAGTACATCATCGACAGCCTTTGCTTTCTCGCGGAGACCTACAAGCTCGACGGCTTCCGCTTCGACCTCATGGGACTGCTCGACATCGAGACACTCAACCGCGCCGCCGAGAAGCTCCGCCGCATAAATCCGAACATTATCCTCTACGGCGAGGGCTGGACGGGCGGAGGCTCGCCGCTCGATGACTCGCTCCGTGCGATGAAGCACAATATCCGCAGGCTGCCCGAATTTGCCGTATTCTCGGACGAATTCCGCGATACTGTCAAGGGCAGCGTCTTCCACGACGAGGCTGCGGGCTACGTGAACGGCGGCAGCTCGTACGACAAGGCTCAGCTCATAAAGGCGTCGCTCTGCGGCTGGGTCGGACATCAGCAGGTCATGAACGGCTCTATCGCCGATTCTGCGTGTCAGATAGTCAACTACGTCGAGGCTCACGACAACCTCACGTTCTTCGATAAGCTCATTCTCTCGATGAAGGGAGCCTCCGACTGGGACCTCATCGCCGCGGACAAGCTCGGCGCAGCGCTGATTTTCCTCGCGCAGGGCATACCGTTCATTCAAGCGGGGCAGGAGTTCCTGCGCAGCAAGCCGCTCCCGAGCGGCGGCTACGACCACAACAGCTACAATTCGCCCGACAGCGTCAACAGCATAAAGTGGGACAGATTGACGAATTACCGTGAGCCGCAGCAATACTACGCGGGACTTATCGCCATACGCAGGAAGTTCGCGGAGTTCAGGCTGCGCTACGGCGCGGAGATACGCGCGCTCATCAGCTTCCGCGACCTCGAGAACGGCGCGTTCATCGCGTATATCGGACGTTTCATGCTCGTCGTGAATCCGCTCGGTCACGATTTGAAGGTGCAGGCGACGGGTGACGTCTATGCAGACAAGAGTTCGGCGTCGGCTGCGCCGCTTTATCACGTCGACGGAGAAGCGCTGTGTGGACGCAGGAGCGTACTGCTCGTGAAGATAAAATAAGAAAAACTCCCCAAGGGTGTTCCTTTGGGGAGTTTTTTCAGTAATTGTTGCCAGAAAGAATATTCGGGTGACGTCGGTATCTTTTTGGAATGTCGATACCCACGAGGTAGCCTATCGAGCGCAGAAATTCCGATATCACGGCGAATCCGTCCTTGTAGAAGGCTTCTATCCGCTTGTCCTTGAAAGGGATATCCTTGTAATCGGGCGGGCAGACAAAAGTCCAGTCGGCGCCGCTCCTGTCGAGAACTATTCGGAAGAACTTGTCGATGTCGGTGTCCTTGAATCCTGCCTTCATCAGCAGTATGTGATGTTCTACGGCTTCGTCGAGCTGCGAAACAAGGGCAGTACTGCCGTCGAACGATATGAGCGCGAGCAGCGGCTCGTCAGACTGCATAGCGGCGGTTACAGCTTGCTCGGACGGGTATTTGATTATTTCCATTGCGACACCTCCGCATAAAATAAATACGCCGCAGCAAAAATACTGCTGAAAAAATATGTTGTAATTGAAGTAAAACTATGATGCGCGGAAAAAAAATTCGCGTTCCACAAGAAGTGAAACGCGAACTGCGCGCGCCTGCTCGGCGCTGGCGCGGATTGAGAGATTTGAACTCTCGCGCCGGTTTCCCGACCTACTCCCTTAGCAGGGGAGCCCCTTCACCACTTGGGTAAATCCGCATAAAGGTGAACCGTAGCGTATACGCTCCGAACCACGGAGCTTTTGATTAGATGACTTACGAGCGCGGAGAAATGCCACCGTCTCATAAATGTAAGCGAGCTTGCGAGCGACCTCGCGAACTGCGCGCGCCTGCTTGGCGCTGGCGGAGAGGGTGGGATTCGAACCCACGTGACCGTTAAGTCAAACGGTTTTCAAGACCGCCTCGTTATGACCGCTTCGATACCTCTCCATCTTTAAAACAGAGCCGAACTTGATTAGTCAGCTTTATTATTATACCACAGAGCTGCCTCATTGTCAAGGACGGCAGGGAAGAAGAATGCAACAAGAAATTGTCAACATTTTTGTTTGATTTGACGAAGCAAATTCACAATCGCCAAAACAGCTCGAAAATAATTAGTAAAATAAATAAAATTATGCCGTTTTGGTGTTTTTCTGGCAATTTGCACTTTACAGAAACGCGTTTTTAGTGTAAAATAGATACAGTAATTTTTTGTGAGGTGGAGTGTATGGAACCCAAATATAAAAGAATATTATTAAAGGTCAGCGGCGAGGCACTCGCAGGCGACAAGAAGACAGGTCTCAACTACGACGTCATCACCGACATATGCAAGAGCATCAAGAAGGTCGTTGACGCGGGCGTGCAGGTAGCAGTCGTTGTCGGAGGCGGCAACTTCTGGAGAGGCCGCTCGAGCGGAGCTATGGACAGAACAAGAGCCGACCACATCGGTATGCTCGCAACTGCTATGAACGCTCTCGCGCTCGCTGACGTGCTCGAATCGCTCGGCTGCGATACGCGTGTTCAAACCGCTATCAATATGTCGCAGGTCGCTGAGCCCTATATCCGCAACAGAGCTGTCCGCCACCTTGACAAGGGCAGGGTAGTCATCTTCGGCTGCGGTACGGGCAATCCCTTCTTCTCGACGGATACGGCTGCTTCGCTCCGTGCAGCAGAGATAAACGCCGACATTTTCCTCAAGGCTACGCTCGTTGACGGCGTATACGACAAGGACCCCCACAAGTACGGCGACGCAAAGAAGTACAGCACGCTCACCTTCTCGAAGGTCATCGGCGAGGAGCTCGGCGTTATGGACTCCACAGCTGCCGCAATGTGCCGCGATAACAAGATGAAGATGCTCGTATTCGACCTCAGCCGCCCCGATAACATCTACGACGCTGTTATGGGCGAGGACGTAGGTACGGTCGTTTACGAGGAATAATACACGGATCATAATTTCAGCATAGAAAGGAATGTATCACAATGAAAGAAACTATCGACCACGCTAAGGAAAAAATGACCAAGAGCCTCGGCTCGCTCGACAAGGAACTCGCAGCTATCCGCGCAGGACGTGCCAATCCCGCTGTTCTCGACAAGGTAAATGTTGACTACTGGGGAACTCCCACACCGATCAATCAGATGGCGGCTATCTCGGTATCCGAGGGACGTATCCTCGTTATCTCTCCGTGGGAGAAGAACCAGCTCAAGCCCATTGAGAAGGCTATACAGGCTTCCGATATCGGCATAAATCCCACAAACGACGGAAGCGTTATACGTCTCGCATTCCCGCAGCTCACAGAGGAGCGCCGCAAGGAGCTCTGCAAGAGCGTGAAGAAGCTCGGCGAGGACTGCAAGGTGGCTATCCGCTCTATCAGACGCGATACAATGGAAAAGCTCAAGAAGATGCAGAAGAACTCCGAGATAACCGAGGACGACCTCAAGGACTGCGAGAAGAAGGTGCAGGACCTCACTGACAAGTACTGCAATGAGGCTGACAAGGCTGTAGCCGACAAGGAAAAAGAGATAATGACTGTCTGAGGTGAAACGGAAAAATGGCTATATTCGGTAAAAAGAAGGAGGAGCTTCTCACCGAGCTCCCCGAGGTGCTCCCGCAGCACGTAGGCATAATCATGGACGGCAACGGCAGATGGGCTAAGAAGCGCGGACTTCCGCGTCCTATGGGTCACATCGAAGGTGCCAAGACCTTCAAGAAGATAATTCGCCACTGCAAGGACATCGGTCTCAAGCACCTGTCTTTCTACGCGTTCTCGACCGAGAACTGGAACCGTCCCGAGGACGAGGTAGCAGGTCTTATGAAGCTGTTCTACGATTACCTCGGCGATATCCACTGGCTCCATGAGGAAAAGACGAGGCTCATATTTATGGGCGACAAGGCTCGCTTCTCCGAGAAGCTCCGCAACAAGATGATAGAGGTCGAGGAGGCTTCAAAGGATTACGACGAGATGATAGTATTCCTCGCTGTCAACTACGGCGGAAGAGACGACATCGCTCACAGCTGCCGCCTCATAGCCGAGAAGGTGAAAAACGGCGAGCTTCAGCCCGAGGACATAACCGAGCAGACCATCGCTGACGGTCTCTATACAGCGGGCTTTCCCGATGTTGACCTCGTTATCCGCCCGAGCGGTGAGCTCCGACTCTCGAACTTCCTCATCTGGCAGTGCGCGTACGCGGAGTATTACTTCACTGATATCCTCTGGCCCGATTTCACGGGCGAGGACCTCAACGCCGCAATTATCGACTACGCTAACCGCAGCCGCAGATTTGGTGGCGTCTGATGCTTACAAGGATAATCTCGGGAGCTGTAGGCGCGGCTCTGCTGGCTGTAGTGCTGTATTTTCACGACACTGTGCTGCTTCCGATAGCAGTTGCGGCTATGATAGCAGTTATGCTGTTCGAGCTGCTGCGCGCGGTGAAGCTGCATAAATGTCTGCCCATACTCATTTCAGCCGAACTTGGCGGCATACTTATCCCGCTTGTTTACGCATTTACATATTACGGCGACCAGACCGAGCTTTTCTCGACCGTTGACTTTTATTCGGTGCCGTTCGAGGCCGCTGTCCCCGAGGCGAGAGTCGAGCTGTTCGGCTGGTCGGCGAGACCTGCCGACCTCATCTTTGTCATTACTGTCGCCGCGGCGTTTGCTATATTCGTTACGTGGCTGAGACGTCACAAGCAGATACGCTACGAGCAGGTATTTTTCGTGCTCGCGTGCATGGTACTCGTCCCGCAGGCTATGACGACGATGATACGCATTGAGCGCATGGACAGCAAGAACGGTCTGTTCCTGCTGATAATGGCGCTGTGCGGAGCTTGGATAGCCGATACAGGCGCGTACTTCACGGGCGTTGCCATCGGCAAGCACAAGCTCTGCCCCGAGATAAGCCCCAAGAAGACCATCGAGGGCTTCATCGGCGGCATACTCACTACCGCAGTCGTGTATGCGGTTGCGTTTTCGCTTTACTTCGGCTTTACGCCCGCGAGAGCTGCCATCGCTTTTGTGACGGGTGCTTTCTGCGCGGTCGTGGGAGCTATCGGCGACCTGTCCGCATCTATGGTGAAGCGTCAGATAGGCTTCAAGGACTACGGAAAGATAATGCCCGGTCACGGCGGACTCATGGACCGCTTCGACAGCGTGCTCTTCGTGCTCCCCACATTTTATGCTTTCATTGCGCTTTTCGGAGTGCAGTAATATCGACGAAAGGAGACTAAACGTTTTGCGCGTATAGTCCCTTTTGTGCTTATGCGGAATCTTGCTCTTTCCGCGAGACGTGAATTTTCACGACATAAAGGAGATATAATATAATGAACAAGAATGTTTCTATTCTCGGCTCTACAGGCTCGATAGGAACGCAGGCTCTCGAGGTCTGCGAGAAGCATGGCTTCAATATCGTGGGTCTTGCGGCTCACAGCAGTGTGAAGCTTTTGAGCGAGCAGGTGAGGAAGTTCAGACCCAAGTATGTCTGCATCTACAACGAGGACAAATATACCGAGCTCAGGGACAGCCTTGCCGATATGCAGATCGAGATACTCTGCGGCATGGACGGACTCTGCCGTATCGCTTCGCTGAGGGAGAACGATATCGTGCTCAATTCTGTAGTCGGCATGGTGGGACTTCTCCCTACGCTGACCGCTATCGGCGCACGCAAGGACGTTGCTCTTGCGAACAAGGAGACCCTTGTCGCGGGCGGAAGCCTCGTAATGAGTAAGGCGGCTGAGATGGGCGTGAATATCTATCCCGTCGACAGCGAGCACTCCGCGATATTCCAGTGCTTACAGGGCAACAAGCGTAGTCAGGTCTCGAAGATAATCCTCACGGCTTCGGGCGGACCGTTCTACGGCTACGACTACGAACAGCTCAGGAACGTCACTAAGGCGGACGCACTCAGGCACCCGAACTGGGATATGGGCAACAAGATAACTATCGACTCTGCGACCCTTATGAACAAGGGACTCGAATTCATCGAGGCAAAGTGGTTGTTCGACCTCGAGCCCGACCAGATAGACATTGTTGTTCACCGTCAGAGCGTCATACATTCCGCAGTCGAGTATGACGACTACGCGGTCATCGCGCAGCTCGGAGTGCCCGATATGAAGATACCGATACAGTACGCGCTGACCTATCCCGACCGCTTTGAGTGCCCGACAAAGAGGCTCTCACTCACGGATTACGGCACTCTCACATTCGCAAAGCCCGACTACTCGACGTTCAAGTGTCTGAGCACGGCTATAGAGGCTATCACCCGCGGCGGAGCCTATCCCTGCCTCGTGAATTCCGCGAACGAGGAGGCTGTACGTGCCTTCCTCAATGATGAGATAAGCTTCGTTCAGATAGGCGAGATAGTGTCGTCGGTGCTCGAAAAGTTCGAGTATTCTGAGATAAACTGCTACGACGACGTAATGAAGGCTGACAAGCACGCAAGGCAGTACGTAAGAAGCCTTATCTGAGGCTATTGAAAGAAAGGATACAAATGGGTATAGTTTTTGCACTTATCATATTCGGACTCATCGTCACGATACATGAGTTCGGTCACTTCATCTGCGCGAAGCTGAGCGGGATAAAGGTGCTCGAATTCTCCGTCGGCATGGGACCAAAGCTATTGCAGAAGCGCTTCGGCGAGACAGCCTACTCTCTCCGACTTCTGCCGCTCGGAGGCTACTGCGCCATGGAGGGCGAGGACTCAAGCGAGGACAATCCGCGCTCCTTCCGCAACGCAAAGCTGTGGAAGCGCATGGTCGTGCTCGTAGCGGGCGCAGGCATGAACTTCGTTCTCGGACTCGTGATGTGCACGATAATGGTAAGTATGTTCGAGGTCATACCGACGACGAGGATACAGGGCTTCAGCGGTAAGGTCGAGGACGACGGCTCCAAGACATACTACGCGCAGAGCTACCATACAGGTCTGCGCCACGACGACAAGATAGTGAAGATAGACGGCACGTCCATATACAGCTACCTTGACATCGACTATATGTTCGCGACGTTCACCTCCGAGACGCACGACGTTGTCGTAAAGCGCGACGGCAAGCGCGTCAAGCTCGAGAACGTCACCTTCCACGACGACGCCTCGGGCGAGCTGATGGATTTCGGCCTCGTCACCGAGGACAAGGGCGTACTGAGCGTATTGCGGTGCTCGGGAGAGACCGCCCTCTCGATGGGACATATTGTCGGAATGTCGCTGAAACAGATGATAACAGGCAAGCTCAGCAAGGACCAGATATCGGGACCTGTCGGCGTCGTGACCTCGATAAACGAGACGACACAGGAGGCGGAGTCCACGGAGGACCTCGTGTTCATGCTCGTGTATATGACGGCGCTTATCACGATAAACGTCGGCATATTCAATCTCCTTCCCGTCCCGGGACTCGACGGCGGCAGACTGCTCTTCTGCTTCATCGAGCTTGTCCGCCGCAAGCCCGTCAAGCCCGAGCATGAGGGTTACGTGCATCTCGCGGGTATCGTTCTTCTGTTCGGAGTGATGATATTTGCTACATTCAATGACATCATGCGTATAATCAACAAATAAGAGCGGCACTTTGCCGCATACATAGAGGAGAGTTAACTATGAGAAACGTCAGACCTGTAAAGGTCGGGGACTGCGTCCTCGACGGAAAGCACATCTACATACAGTCGATGCTCAACGCGCGCTCGGACGATATCGAGGGAAGCGTAAAGCAGGCGGTCGAGCTTGAGAAGGCGGGGTGCGAGATAATCCGCGCAGCTATCCCGAATATGGAGGCTGTGAAGCTCATTCCCGCTATCAAGGAGGCTGTGAAGATACCGCTCGTTGCGGATATCCACTTCGACTACAAGCTCGCTGTCGAAGCCGCCGCCGCAGGTGTTGACAAGATACGCATAAACCCCGGAAATATCGGAGGTATGGACAGGGTCAAGGCAGTCGTTGACGCCTGCCGCGCGCATAACCTGCCCATACGCATCGGCGTTAACTCGGGCTCGCTCGAGAAGGAGATACTGGCGAAGTACGGCTCTCCCACGCCCGAGGCTCTCGTCGAGAGCGCGATGGGTCACGCGGCTCTGCTCGAGAGGTTCGACTTCAACGACATCGTTATCTCTATCAAGTCCTCGGACGTTAACCGCATGATAGCTTCCTACCGTCTCGCGGCGGAGAAGTGCGATTATCCGCTCCACCTCGGCGTTACTGAGGCAGGCACCGAGCGAATGGGACTCATCAAGTCTGCGGTAGGTATCGGCTCGCTCCTCTGCGACGGTATCGGCGAGACTATCCGCGTTTCGCTCACGGACGAGCCTATCAAGGAAATTGAAGCGGCGAAGGATATCCTCAGATGTATCGGCAAGCGCGGCGGCGTGAGATTCGTTTCATGTCCGACCTGCGGACGCACTCGAATCGACCTCATCGGCACCGCGAAGAAGGTCGAGGCGGCGCTAAAGGACGCCGACAAGGACATAACCGTCGCAGTTATGGGCTGTATCGTCAACGGTCCCGGAGAGGCGCGCGAAGCCGATATCGGTATCGCGGGCGGAGACGGCTGTGCTATCATCTTCAAGAAGGACGGCACTCAGCGCAAGATAAGCGAGGCGGACATTGTCCCCGAGCTTCTTGCCGAGGTAGAAAAGCTTTGATGAGCAAGGGCGGACTCTGTTCGCCCTTGAAGTCTTGATTTACCCTTAACGGAGTTGTATATATGAACATTGTTTTATCCGAATTTTTAAAGGAATACTGCGCCGAGCTACCCGAGTCGGTGGGAGCGGGTGAGATATACAAAATGACGTACAGCGGCGATCTGCGTCATTTCAGCTTCTTCGCGAGGTTTGCGGGGTATGTTCCGTCTGCGGATATCTTCGCATTTGAGAATGCGCTCGCGGCGGCGATAAAGGTAGATTCCGTCCGCCTGTACCCGAGATACGAGGAGGCGCTGTTCGAGCTCTCGCAGTTCACAGACATACTGACGATACTCAAAAGGGACGTATCAGTGGTGAACGGCTTCCTCGACGATGCCGACGTGAGACGCTCCGAGGGAAAGATATCCATCGGACTCAAGCACAGCGGCAGGGATATCCTCGAGCGCTTCCACTTCTCGCGCAAGCTCAGCCAGCTCATATACAATATGTACGGGCTGAAGCTGGAGATAGAGCTCCTCGGCGGCGAGACTATCACCTCCGAGGAATTCGACCACATCACGGCTGAGGTCGAGGCGACGCTCCCCGATTACAGCGACCAGTTCGCGCCCGAGAAGTCGGAGGAGGAGAAGCGTCAGGAGCAGATACTTGCGGCAATGCCGACGCGCTCGGTCGACACGACCTCGCTGAATATGGACTTTGACGCCGAGTCCGCGGAAATGCTCAAGGGCAGACCTATCCGCGAGAAGCCCATTTCCATAGCCGAGGCGGTGAAGCTCCTCTCCGAGCGTGTAGTTATCGTGGGAGACGTGTTTGCCTCCGAGGCAAAGGAGCTGAAAAGCGGCAAAACGGTCGTGACCTTCAACGTCACCGATTACAGCGGCTCGCTGCTCGTCAAGGTTTTCGTCAAGGAGAACGACGAGGACGAGCTCAAGCTGTTCACAGGCATAAAGAACGGCACCACGCTCCTTATCGCGGGCAAGATAGACTATGACCAGTTCGCGAAGGATATCTGCATAATGCCGAATTCTCTCATCAAGGTCAAGCGTACTCCCAAGATGGACACCTACCCCGAAAAGCGCGTCGAGCTCCACTGCCATACGAATATGTCAGCGATGGACGCGGTCACAGACCCCGTCACGCTCATCAACCGCGCCGCCGAGTGGGGACATCAGGCGATGGCGATAACCGACCACGGCAACGTGCAGGCTTTCCCCGACTGTATGTACAATATGCCCAAGAACTTCAAGGTCATATACGGCATGGAGGCTTACGTCGTCAACGATATTGAGCGTGATATGGTCGTTTACGGCGACGACGACCGCAAGCTCGATGACGAGATAATAGTTTTCGATGTCGAGACGACAGGTCTGAGCTTCCGCCACGACAGGCTGACCGAGATAGGCGCGGTGAAGCTCCGCAACCTACAGGTGATCGACAGCTTCAACACGAAGGTGAACCCGGGCTTCCATATCCCCGAGAAGATAACGGAGCTCACGGGTATCAGCGACGCGGACGTAGCGAACGCTCCCGCCGAGGCAGAGGCTCTGCGGCAGTTCATGGAGTTCTGCGGAGACAAGCCCGTGCTTGTCGCTCACAACGCCCGCTTCGATACGAATATGATAAATCAGGTCTGCGAGCGAAATGGAATTGACTTCCCGTACACGTGGGTTGACACCCTCGTTATGTGCCAGTCGATGCTCCCCGAAATGGGACGCCACAGGCTCAACCTTGTAGCCAAGCAGCTCAAGCTCGGCAGCTTCGACCACCACCGCGCCTCAGACGACGCGCTCATGCTCGCGAAGATATTCATCGAGCTCTCGGGCAGGCTCAAAAACGAGCGCTCCTTCGCGACGATACAGCAGCTCAATATCCTCGTCGACGAGATAGAGAAGAAGAAGCTCAAATCCTACCACCAGATAATCCTCGTCCGCAATCAGGCGGGACTCAAAAAC
The DNA here is from genome assembly GCA_030530245.1 of Ruminococcus sp. Classification (GTDB taxonomy): domain Bacteria; phylum Bacillota; class Clostridia; order Oscillospirales; family Ruminococcaceae; genus Ruminococcus. The sequence continues at coordinate 1,173 of JAUMVH010000052.1, read as the reverse complement.
CTCTACAGGCTCGTCTCGATAAGCAACCTCGAATACTTCTACAAGAAGCCGCTTATCCCCAAATCAGTGCTCGTGCAGCACCGCGAGGGACTCATCTTCGGAAGCGCCTGCGAGTCGGGCGAGCTCTTCCGCGCTATGGTCGACCTGCGCTCGCAGGACTTCATCGACGAGCTTGCGAAATTCTACGACTACCTCGAGATACAGCCGATATGCAACAACGAGTTCATGGTGCGCGAGGGAACGGTCCGCGACGACGACGAGCTCCGTGAGTTCAACTCCGATATCGTGAAGCTCGGCGAGAGGCTGAATATCCCTGTCTGCGCGACCTGCGACGTACACTTCATCGACCCGAAGGACGCTATCTTCCGCAAGATAATCCTCACGACCATGGGCTTCAGGGACGCGGAGTATCAAGCGCCGCTCTATTTCAGGACGACCGACGAGATGATGCGCGAGTTCGCGTACCTCGGCGAGGACAAGGCGAAGGAGATAGTTATCACCAATACAAATGCGGTCGCGGATATGATAGAGGTCGTGCGCCCCATACCGAAGGGCACCTTCACGCCTACCATTGAGGGCGCAGAGGAGGAGCTCACGCGTATCACTCACGACAAGGCGCACGAGATTTACGGCGACCCGCTCCCCGAGCTCGTTGACAAGCGTCTCGACCGCGAGCTCGGCTCCATCATCAAGCACGGCTTCTCTGTGCTGTACATCATCGCGCAGAAGCTCGTGTGGAACTCCGTCGACAACGGCTACCTCGTGGGCTCACGTGGTTCGGTAGGCTCGTCGTTCGTGGCTTCAATGGCGGGAATATCGGAGGTAAACCCGCTCCCGCCCCACTACGTCTGCCCGAATCCCGACTGCAAGTACAGCGAGTTCCTGCTCGACGGCGTGTACGGCTCGGGCTTCGACCTGCCGCCGAAGAAGTGCCCGAAGTGCGGGGCAGACCTTAACCGCGACGGTCACGATATCCCGTTCGAGACCTTCCTCGGCTTCGACGGCGACAAGGCTCCCGATATCGACCTCAACTTCTCCGATGAGTACCAGTTCTGGGCTCACCGCTACACGGAGGAGCTCTTCGGCAAATCGAACGTTTTCAAGGCGGGTACTATTTCTGTCGTTGCGGACAAGACCGCTTTCGGCTACGTCAAGAAATACTGCGAGGACAAT
>JAUMVH010000266.1 GCA_030530245.1 Ruminococcus sp. | reverse complement strand
CATTCCCGTGCAGAGTATCGAGCAGACGATACCCGCCACAGCGCGCTTGAACGGTACGTGGTGCGGGAGAACGGGATTGAAGTGGAATATCAGCAGGACTACCGCGACAACGATAGCGCAGTAGATGATGAGCGCGGGAGTTATCCTTATGTACGCGAAGGATTTAAGGCTCTTGACGCTTTTGACGAGCTTCATATCCGAGAGGATAAGGTGGTTGCCGTTGGTGCCGTACTTGAACAGCTCGGTGATACTGAGCGCCATATACACGAAGCTCTGTATCGCGGCGGCTATCCAGCCCTTGCGGAACGCCGCGAGCAGGAGAATGAAGATAATACCTGCGGCGGTGATATCGAATAGTATCACGGACGGGCGCTCAGCGACGAAGTTCGCGAACGAGCTGACCTTCTTGAACTGGTTTATCTCAGCCATGCACGCTATGAATATCGGGAAGAGAATAAGCAGCGCAAGATTGAGCCACTTGTACTTTTCGGTGTTCTCTTCGCGAATGGAGTTGTAGTGCTTCGCCCACTTGAAGTAGTCTTTTTTGGTCGTTTTGTTTGCTTTCAATGTTTCAGTCATTGGCTTTCCTCCGTTTGAAACAGGAAAAAATTGTCTATATGTTGTAGTTTATGCCGAAAAAGCGCATAAATATAGTTTTTGCTTAGGATAATGATATCATATCGGAAATGAAGATTCAAGCGAATTTTCAAAATATCATAATTCTGTCATTATTTTCGGCGTTTTGGTAATAGTGTATGGAAACTGTATGTCTGATTTGTGCAAACTGCCTATTAATTTACCTGAGCCAGCCCTTGTCTGCGGCGTCGTTTATCACGCCCGTTATCACCTCTGCAAGCTCGTCGGAAACGTCAAAATACTGCTGATTGCGAGCGAGCACCTGCTCCCTGTGTATGCCGTGCTCCCGCCACGATATGCCGCCCTTGGTGTAGTTGAGCAGGAGCGGCTGTATGCGGTCGAGCACAGCCGCGAAGCGCGCGTCGGGAGTCTGCGAGTCCTCGAATTCGCGCCACAGAGCGTAGAACTCGTCGCGCTGGTCGTCGGGCAGGAGCCCGAATATACGCTGAGCAGCCCGCTCCTCGCGGTCAGCCTTGGACTTGTAGCCCTCGCTGTCGTAGCAGTAGGTATCGCCTGCGTCAATTTCCACAACGTCGTGGAGCAGCACCATTTTCATCACGTGCATGACGTCGACGGGCTCATTCGAGTATTCCGCGAGCAGAAACGCGAGTATCGCGAGGTGCCACGAGTGCTCGGCGTCGTTTTCCTTCCTGTCCTCGTGGAGGACGTAGGTCTGTCGGTAGAGATTCTTCATCTTGTCGAGCTCGAGCATGAAATCGAGCTGTTTTCTGAGTCTGTCGTCCATAGTATCACCTCATATGACCATACCGCCGTTGACGGCGAGAATTTGTCCCGTGATGTACTCAGCCTGCTTTGATACAAGGAAAGCCACCGCGTCCGCGACGTGGCGGGGTTCGCCGAAAACACCGAGCGGAATGTCCTCGCGTATGAGGTCGAGGTCTTCCTGCGAGAAGCGGCTGTTCATCTCGGTCATAATGAACCCCGGGGACACGCAGTTCACTCTTATCCCCGAGGGAGCGACCTCCTTGGCGAGTGCCTTTGTGAAGCCGATAAGCCCTGCCTTGGAGGCGGAGTAGTCGACCTCGCACGAAGCACCGACCTGTCCCCACATCGAGGAGATATTGACGATACAGCCCGATTTGCGTGCTATCATTGGCTTGACGAAGGTGCGGGCGCAGCTCATGGCACCGACAAGGTTGACCTCCATGATACGGCGGCTCTTGTCGTCGGGGAGGCTGTCGAAGAGCCCTATCTCGGACACTCCCGCGTTGTTGACGAGGACGTCGACCGCGCCGCATATCTCCGCGGCAGCCGCAATGTCGGCAGGTGAGGTGACATCGAGCTTCACAGTCTTTCCGCCGATCTCGTCGGCGAGCGCCTCCGCCCGCTCCTTTGACGAGGAATAGCCGATATGTATGTAGTAGCCGTCGGCGGCGAGCCTGCGGCAGACAGCTTCGCCGATACCGCCCGCTCCGCCTGTTACAAGTGCAGTCTGTGGCATAATAACGCTCCTTATAATAAGTATACTTACATTTTAACACGAAATTGCCGAAAAAGCAATACACCAAGCACTGTCTGTTTTATATAACTGTACAGCGATTGACAGACAATTGTAAAAATGATAGAATAATCTCAATTTCCGTATCACAAACGGACGCGCCGATACGTCGTACATATATGGACCAAAAGGAGGGTGAGGCGTCCTTGATAATGATGACAATGCCCGAGGGAACGGAGGAACGCCGCTCCTTCGAGGAATTATACGACCGCTACAAGAACAGGGCTTATGCAGTCGCATACCGAATGCTCGGTGACGTTCACCTCGCGGAGGACGCCGCTCTCGAAGCATTTTTCAGACTTGCCGCAAATTTTTCCACT
>JAUMVH010000051.1 GCA_030530245.1 Ruminococcus sp. | reverse complement strand
ATAATTAATGTGTACTCAATAACCGCCTAACGGCGGTTATTGCCCCGAACTTCGTTCGGGGTGCGCAAATTCTTTATAAAATAGAGAATTTGCGCGTCACATTTATTTATGTAAAGCTCATTTTGCCAAAATGGCAAAACAAAGTGCAAGGAAAAATCTTAAATACTATTATTTTTCCTTGCACTTTGACAAATCAAAAATGCCTTTAAAACGATATAAAGGCATTTTTGATTTGTTGAGCAGACATATAATACTTTCATACACGACATGGGAGGTGCGGTATGGCTGAAATATTACTGGTCGAGGACGACAGGTCCCTCAGCGGGAGCATTGCCCTCGCGCTCGGCTCCGACGGTCACAGCGTCGCGCAGGCTTACTCCGCCGAGCAGGCACAGGAGCTCCTCGCGGGCGCCGACATCGTACTGCTCGACGTCTCGCTCCCCGACAAAAGCGGCTTCGAGCTGTGCAGGATAATACGCGAAAGCTCGGATATACCGATAATCTTCATCACCTCCTACGACGAGGAGGCGGACATACTCCGCGGGCTCGACTCGGGCGGCGACGACTACATCACCAAGCCGTTCAGGCTGAACGTGCTGCTCTCGCGGGTGAGGGCGGTACTGCGCAGGTGCACGGTGCAGCTCCCCGATATGGAGCTGACGGCGGTGGAGAAGAAGCTGCTCGAATATCTCATGCTCAACAGGGAGCGCTTCCTCACGCGCGAGCAGATACTCGCCTACCTGTGGGACTCCAAGGGCTGCTTCGTCAACGACAACACCCTGTCCGTGAACATCAGCCGCCTGCGCGACAAGCTCCGCAGCAGCGGCAGGGGACAGATAATCACCGAGAGAGGTGTAGGCTACAAATGGACAGAACAGACAAGCTGATAAACAACCGCGAACCCAAGCGAATGCTCGTGATGTTCGCGGTCGTGCTGTTATTGGGCGCGGGAGCGTGGTACCTCCTGTCGGGAGTCATCGCCGACGCCGCCATGGAGGAGCGTATCCGCGGGGCGCTGTCGTTTTACAGCGGGCAGCGCTTCACGGACGTCCCCGACGACGAGCACGTCGACAGGGGCGAGGCACTCGCGGAGGGCTACGGCATAAGTGCGGACATGAGCCCGCGCCTCATGGGCGGCTACGGAGAGCTGCGCAGGCGGGTATTCCTCTGCGGCTTGGGAGCCACCGCCGCCCTCGACCTTATATGGCTCCTTTTCGCGCTCGGTCAGCTCTTCCGCGTCTACGGCGGTATCGAGCGGGTGCGCGCGCAGTGCATGAAGCTGAGCGACGACCTCACCGCCGCGCCGCCGCTCATCGGCGACGATATGAGCTGCGTGGGACGGCTCGCGGAGAGCGTCGCCGTGACGGGCAAGCGGCTGGGCGTGATAAACTCGGAGCTCGCGGCGGCAAAGGGCGAGCTCGCGGACTTCCTCGCCGACCTCTCTCACCAGCTCAAGACCTCGCTCGCCGTGATACGTCTGAACAGTGACATTCTCGCGCAGGTCGGCGACCTGCCTAACGAGCGGCGCACGCAGCTCTCGGACGAGCTCACGAGCAACATCGACGGCATGGAGGAGCTCGTACTCGCGGCTCTCAAGCTCGCAAAGCTCGACGCGGGAGCCGTCGCATACGAGATGCGGGAGCAGCCGCTCGCGGACACCTGCAATGAGGCGATAATACGCATAGCTCCGCTGCTGCGCGAGCACGGCGTGACGGCGACTCTGCGCGCTCACGGTGAGGTGCGGCTCGTCCACGACAGGGCGTGGCTGTGCGAGGCAGTCGAGAACATCATCAAGAACGCGCTCGACCACTCAGAATGCACGGAGATACTCGTCGAGACCGAGGCTCTGCCCTCGGCGGTGAAGCTGTCGGTGAGCGACAACGGCAGGGGCATACCGCAGGAGGAGATACCGCGCCTCTTCGAGCGCTTCGGGCGCGCCTCCAAGGGCAGGAGCATGACGAGCGTGGGCATAGGGCTCTCCATCGCACGAAAAATAGCCGTCGCACACTCGGGCGACATCACCGTCTACTCCGAGGAGGGCGCGGGAACAAAATTTGTGATGACCTTCCTTTTGTAACTTTGGCGTAAGATTACTGTGGTATCATGGTATCACAACGAAAGGAGGTCTACAAATGGACAACATCATATTAAAGACAGAGGAGCTCGTCAAGCAGTACGGCGAGGGCGAGAACAAGGTAATGGCGCTCGATAACGTCTCGATGGAGATAGGGCGCGGCGAGTTCGTAGCGGTCACGGGCGAGAGCGGCAGCGGCAAGACCACGCTGCTGAACGTCATCGGCTCGCTCGACAAGCCCACCTCGGGCAAGGTATACTTCGGCGGGCGCGAGATAACGGGCAGGACCGACAACGAGCTCTCCGCCTACAGACGGCGCTCTATCGGCTTCATATTCCAGAGCTACAACCTCATTCCCGTGCTCAACATCGAGGAGAACATCGTGCTCCCGCTCAATCTCGACAGCACCGAGCCCGACATGGCATACCTCGAGGAACTGCTCGAGCTGACGGGGCTGAAGTCCAAGCGCAGGAGCTATCCCCACGAGCTCTCGGGCGGTCAGCAGCAGAGGGTGGCGTTCGCGCGGGCGCTCATACACAAGCCCGAGCTGATACTCGCGGACGAGCCGACGGGCAACCTCGACAGCAAAAACTCCCGCGAGATAATCGAGATACTCAAGAGCTCGATAAAGAAGTACGCGCAGACCCTCGTCCTCATCACGCACGACCTCTCCATCGCGGCGCAGGCTGACCGCATTTTCCGTATGCAGGACGGTATCCTCACGGAAAGCGAGGGGACGCTGAGATGAAACACCTTTTCAGACTTGCGCTCAAATACGTCACGCGGCAGAAGCTCCGCACGGCGCTGATGTTCGTGAGCGTCGCGCTGTCGGTATTCGTGCTCAACACCTTCCTCGTGTACACGTCGAGCGCGCTCCGCACGATGCGCAACAACGTCGCCGACCACACGGGCGAGTGGGAGGCTGACCTCGCAGGCGTGCTCGACGCCGTAAGGGACGGGCGCTCCGAGACGGTGAAGTCCCCGACACTGGCGGCGAAGATGATATCGAACCACGTCGCCGTCGACAAGAGCTACATCTATATCTTCGACCGGTACCAGTTCCCCTCGCTCTCTCCCGACGAGACGTCGGGCTTGTTCAGGGTAGAGCTCGACAACGGCGCCGAAAAGAGCTTTACGAGCATATTCCGCGACTCGCTAACGGGCGATATCGAAATGCGCAACACCTTCATGACTCATACCGACGACCTCGCCCCCGACGAGATAATAGCTCCGCGGTGGTTCAGGCAGGCGGGCTACAGTGTCGGCGACACGGTCACGATGACGATAACGCCCGAATCGGGCACGCTCGACGAGAGCTCCGAGGCGATGAAGGCTGTCCGCGCGGAGCTTGCGCGGCTCAACGAGGAGTCGGACGAGTTCTACTATATCCTCGAGGGCGAGAAGGTCGACCAAGCCGCGCGCGGCGACAGGCGAACGGTCAAGCGCTATCTCTCCGCCATGCTCGAGCAGTGCGGTGGCATAAACGACCTCGAGCTCAGCGACCGCGAGATGAGCACTCCTGTCAAGGTTACGGCGAGGATAGCGTCCTTCGATAACCGCCTCGAGAGCGATTCCGGTATGTCTATGCTCATAATGACCGCGCTCGATACCGATGTCGACTTCTCGGCGCTCGCTGACTCTCCCCTGCCCTTCGGCCGCTACAGCCGCGGCAGCTGCATGATAAAGACCAACCCGAACACCTCATTCGAGTACGATATGGAGCTCCTGCTCGGCGACCTCGGCTTCACGGACAAGGACGCCTACGACGATTTCAAATACGAAATGCATGGCTACGGGATAGAGCTCAACACGCCGTATCTGCTGACCTCGCTGCGCAGTATCGACGGCATAGCCACGGCTGTTCCGTACATCGGCGCGTACCTCGTGGTGCTCGTCATCGTGTGGTTCTTCGCGCGCTTCATCATCGACAACGCCTTCGAGATATCGGTGCAGGAGCGCAGCGTGCAGTTCGCGGCTCTGCGCGTCATGGGAGCCTCAAAGGCTCAGCTCGCGGCGCTCGTATTCACGGAGGGGCTGTTCTACGCGCTGACGGCGCTCCCGCTCGGAGTCGTCACCTCGACGCTCGCCTGCAAGCTCGTATTTGACTCGTTCCGCGGCATAGGCTTCGACACCTTCGAGTTCTGCGCGAGCCCGCTGACGATACTGATATGCACTCTGCTGTGCCTGCTCGGGATATTCATCTCGACCTACACCTCGGCGATGTGGGCGGCAAGGAAGCTCACGCCCGCGGAGGCGCTCAACTACGGCAAGCCAAAGAGCAGGAAAAAGCCGCTCAAAAAGCAGAAGCAATCGAAGCTCAGCCTCGGCTCAAAGCGCTTCATGGTGCGCTACACGATGAAGAATATCCTCAGCACCAAGCGGCGCTTCCTGATATCGTCGGTGGCGATGGCGCTCGGAGTGCTGATGTTCACGCTTTGCGTGCAGTTCGGCATATCGCTCTACGGCGAGGTGAAGCAGCAGCTCGGCGAGCCCGTCTCCGACTTCTACATCTACGCCGACGCCGCCAATGTCGCCGACATACAGCGCGAGCTCGCGGACAGCGGCAATTTCAGGTCCGCGTACTATGACTGCCACGGAAGCATACTCCTGACAGAAGCGGAGCTGAAAAAGCTCGGCGACGCGAAGGAGGCTGTTCTCGAGAACAACCGCGCGGGCGACGGCTCACCGATAAACCTCATAGCGATGGACAAAAACGAATTTGAGGATGGCACAAAAGGGCTCGGCGACATAGATATCGCCTACGAGCAGCGCGACGAGACCTCCTACGCCGAGCTTTTCGGCATGAGCTATGAGGAGTTCGAGCAGGGCGGAGCTGTGCTGTCGATCGCTCAGAAGCGGAACGACGGCACCAATTACGGCTACGGCTACACCCCGCTCTCCGAACCCGTTACGCTCGTCGGCGCGCAGGGCGAGGAGATAGAGCTCCGCGGCATAGTAAACGTCGGCTACGGCTCAAATATCCTGCTGCCGATGAGCATGGCGCAGGAGCTGATAAACGACGGCAAGAGCATGAACGCGAACCTCCACCTCGTAGTCAGGGACAAGGAGCACTACCCCGCCGCAAAGGAGGCGGTCAACAGCGTGAAGCCGCTGTGCATCGACGTTTACGACGAATACAAGAGCGGCACGGGCTTCATGGAGCTCGTGAGTACGGTCGTGACGGTAGTGCTGATATTCATGCTTTCGATATGGCTGTGCGGTATCGTCTCGATGATGAACACCATCAACACGAGCGCGCTCAACCGCAGCCGCGAGCTCCTCATGATGAGGGCGGTCGGCATGACGCGCAGGCAGCTCACGGGGACGGTCGTGCTCGAGAGCCTGCTGTTCTCGGCGGTATCGGCAATAGCGGGCACCCTCGTCAGCATAGCCGCCTACCTGCTGATAATGCGGTTCATGCTCGGTATCAGCGGAGCGGCGGTGAGCTTCGCAGCGCTCGTGATATCGGCGCTCGTGAACATCGTGATAGCATTTGCGGCAGCGCTCCCCGCGATACGCACGCTCAATCATTTGGTAACAAAATAAGCAGCAGCGGTACTCAGCAGAGTACCGCTTTTTTGTAGGGGCGGATATTATCCGCCCGCTAAAGGACCGATAGGTCGGCGGGCGCACACACGGGTACGCCCCTACGATTTTTATTGCGAAATCGCATTTGTAGGGTACGGCGTCCACGACGTCCCCTATTGCGCGCACCAGCTCAACCTGTAGTTGAAAATGTAAAGATACAATCGCTTGAAATCAACTCTGCGATGTGATATAATGCAATTAAAGGACGAACATTAGAGTTAAATTGTAAACGTTTACGCAATTCACCCACAATTTCACAAAAGGGAGGACGCTCTCAAAATGAAGTTGAACTTTAACGAAAACCTTGTCAGATACAGGAAAAGGGCAGGTCTCACACAACAGCAGCTTGCGCAGAAGCTTTCTATCACGCCGCAGGCTGTCTCGAAGTGGGAAAAGGGCAGCTACCCCGACTGCGAGCTTCTGCCGAAGCTGTCGCAGATACTCGACGTCTCGCTCGACGTCCTGTTCGGGCTGAAGGACGAGGACGGAAAAATAAGCCTTAACACAGCCATAATCGAGGAATTAGGCAAGCTCGATGAAGCTGAGAGAGGAAGGCGCGCGATGGAGCTGATATACACGCTCCTGTGCTCATTCAGGACGGGTATCGCTCCCGAGCACGCAAGCCTCCCCGAGAGCTTCACGCGCGAGACCTACGCACAGGTACGCACGGACAACGCGCTCGCCATCGCGCGTCTCAATCCCGATATGCAGTACGCCTGCTTCATGCGCATACCCGAGGACGGCATAAACAGCTATTTTTCCATAGAGCCGCGTCTTCTCGAGCTGTTCTCGCTGCTGTCGGACGAAAATGCGATGAAGGTGATATCCTACGCCGAGACCCTCAGCAGGAACAATATCCTCACGAAGGAGTGTATCTCGCAGGAGCTCGGTATGCCGCAGGAGACGGTCTCGGTCATAGTCGACCGCTGCGAAAAGCTCGGCATAATGTGGCAGCTCACCGCGAATACGGGCGGCGCGACGTTCCCGATATACGGCTATGTGCACAACGTCCCGCTCGTTGGCATACTGACGCTCGCGAAGTCGCTCGTCAACTACATATCCTTCCCCGAGCCTGATATCGACACATGGACAAGAGCGCCTTTCAGACATAACACACAGGACACAGAAGAATAGTGCTCAGTGTAGGGGCGGACCCGCGTGTCCGCCCGCAAAAAACGCCCGACCGACGGGCGCACACATGGGTGCGCCCCTACAATCGGTTACACAGAGGCGGACGATGTCCGCCCGAAACACAAATAACCCGAAAAGGCGGAACAGACGTCCGCCAAAAAGTGGAGGAACAGAAACATGATAAAGAAAAGCTTAGCCGCAGTGCTCGCAGGACTCTGCACTGTTACATCGGCTTCCGCTCTGCCTGTGGCGACAGGCTCAGCCGAGGACGCCTACACCATGAACGTAACAGTAAAGCTCGACGGCACCAAGAAAGAGATAAGCCCCTACATCTTCGGCGTGAACGAGTACGCCAATTCGAGCAACCTCAAGACCCTCAAGGTCAACAACGTCCGTCAGGGCGGCAACCGCTTCAGCGGCTACAACTGGGAGACCAACTACTCCAGCGCGGGCGAGGACTGGATAAACTCCAACGACGACCACTACGGCAAGCCCTCGAACGGTCCCGCAAATGCGGCGGCGACCTTCTCCAAGACCTGTGAGAAGTACAGTATCCCCTACAAAATGACCACCCTCCAGATGTGCGGATATGCCGCCGCTGATATGAAGGGCACAGTTACGGAGGCGGAGGTCGCTCCCTCCGAGCGCTGGAACAAGATAGCCTTCCGCAAGGACGGCGAGCTCTCGCTCGAGCCTGACCTCACCGACGACACCGTATATATGGACGAGTACGTGAACTACCTCGTAAAGACATTCGGCGACGCTACCACCAAGACGGGCTTTCAGGGCTACTCCCTCGACAACGAGCCCATGCTCTGGAATGACACCCACCCGAGAATGCACCCCGAGGAGGCAACGAACAACGAGCTCGTTTCCAAGTCGATAGAGCTGGCGAAGGTGGTCAAGGAGATAGACCCCAAGGCTGAGGTGTTCGGACCCGCATTCTGGGGTATGCTCCCCTGCATACAGGCAGGCGAGAGCGGCAATGGCTTCACCGACCCCGAGTGGCAGGCTGTCAAGGGCGACTACGACTGGTACCTCGACTTCTACCTCAAGCAGATGGCTGACGCAGAGCAAGAGTGCGGCACGCGCCTCCTCGACGTCATCGACGTGCACTACTACTCGCAGGGACTCAACAGCGAGGACGATATATTGCAGGCGGCACGCAGCCTCTACGACGACTCCTACGTCGAGAACAGCTGGCTCCAGCCGTGGGCGGGACAGTTCTTCCCCTTCATTCCCGCGATACAGAGGTCAATCGACAAGTACTACCCCGGCACAAAGATAGCCGTTTCCGAGTACAACGTCGGCAACATCTCCAAGGAAAAGGACACGGGCAAGGACGTCAGAACAGGTATCGCGGAGGCTGAGGTTCTCGGCTCGTTCGCTGACAACGGCGTTTACTTCGCGACATACTGGGGAACTATCCCCGAGTGCCCGTTCGTGGAGTCCGCCATCAACCTCTACACCAACTACGACGGCAAGGGCGCGGCTTTCGGCGACACTCTCGTTGAAGCCAAGACCGAGGACGTTTCCAAGTCCTACGCCTACGCCGCTATCGACGGCAGCGACGATTCCACGGTTACTCTCGTCCTCGCGAACAAGGACACGACCAAGGCCGAGAAGGCTTCTATCGAGCTCACAGGCGCGGCAAGCTCCTACAAGAGCGCGACCGTTTACGCCGTAACTCAGGACCACAGCGACATCAGAGTCGTAAGCGTGGACAACGCAGTCAAGGACAACAAGCTCACGGTAGAGCTTCCCGCACTCTCGTTCGCGCAGGTAGTCCTCTCCGACAAGGAGAGCGACGCTCAGCTCTACGTTGCTCCCGACCTCGAGACGAAGGAAATTGAGTACAATTTCGACGAGCTCGAGCTCTCGCAGAACGACTTCCCGATGATACCCATCGAGGACAAGGACCACCTCAAGAAGATAATCATCAACTGCACGGCGAGCTGCTCATCTGGCGCAAGCTGGTACTGCGGCGGCGGCGGACTCTGCTTCAACAAGCTCAAGTCCCTCGACGGCACAAAGACCTACGGCTGGGGCAGCAAGTCGTTCGGCTACAGCGGCTCGGGCGACGTTGAGGTGGAGATGGACAGCACGTTCACTATCCCCGACCCCGACAAGGCAGACGCTTCCCTCGAGGTAGAGGCGGACTACGACGACACCTACATCGAATTTCAGGACTGGTGGAAGTCCTCCGCGAACGACGGCAAGGGCGCTGACGTCTCCGTAACATACAACAAGATAACGGTAGTTTACGAGTACGACCACACGGGCGAGACTTCCTCCACTACCTCCACAACGGCAACAACGACAGCTTCCACGACGACGACCACAGCGACGACTTCGGCTCCCGCAGGCTCGTCCACGGCGGTCAGCACGGCTGAGGTGACACTCATCGGCGACGCAAACGTCGACAAGAGGGTCACAGTTGCTGACGCGGTAGCTATCCTCCAGTCGATAGCGAACAAAGACAAGTACGCGCTCACCGCAACAGGAGCGGCGAATGCGGACTGCTGCGACACGGGCGACGGCGTTACGGCAAGGGACGCGCTCACGATACAGCGACTCGACGCGAAGGCGATAGACAGCCTCCCCGAAATAACCAAGTAAGCACAAAAAGAGCCCCCCTGCGGGTGCTCTTTTCTTATCTTCTGCCGAGTGACTTGTCGTCCTCGGAGGCGTGGTCGTATTTGAGGATATAGTCGTATATCTCCTGCGCGGTGGTATAGGCAACGCCGACGTAGCTGTCCGCGCAGCCGTAATACAGCGCTATCCTGCCCGTTTCGGAGTCGTGGAGGGTCGCGCACGGGAAGCACACGTTCGGCACGAAGCCGCGCTCCTCGTACCACTCCTCGGGCGTGAGGATATAGCTCGCACAGCGGTGGAGCACCTTCGACGGCTCGTCGAGGTCGAGTATCGCCGCGCCCACGCTGTATACGTAGCCGTTACAGGTGTTGACGACGCCGTGGTAGAACATCAGCCAGCCCTTGTCGGTCTCGATGGGAGCAGCTCCGCCGCCTATTTTCAGCCCTTCCCACCAGCAGCTCGTCCTGCCCATGACATGGCGGTGACGTCCCCAGAACTGCATATCGGGGCTCTCGCTGATGAAGATGTCGCCGAACGCCGTGTGACCGTTGTCGCACGGGCGCGACAGCATGACGAAGTTGCCGTTTATCTTGCGCGGGAAGAGCACGGCGTTCCTGTTGTACGGGAGGAACGGGTTCTCGATGCGGGTGAAGCTCTTGAAGTCCTTGGTCTTGGCGACGCCTATCGCGGCTCCGTACATATCCTGACACCACATCGCGTAGTAGGTATCGTCTACCTTGACAAGGCGCGGGTCGTAGGCGTATATCGGCTGGAAGGGCTTGCCGCTCTCGTCGGTGAAGGGTATCTTATCGGGCTCGAAGTCCCAGTGGAGGGCGTCGCGGCTGGTGCCAAAGTAGATGTGTGAGACGCCGTCGCGCTGCTCACCGCGGAAGACGCCGACGAATCCGTCCTCATACGGCATTACGGCGCTGTTGAAGATACGCGCAACGTTGGGGAGAGGGTTCCTGCCGATGATGGGATTCTCGGTGTGGCGCCACATGGGAGCGGTGCAGCCTGCGGGCTTGTCCTGCCACGGCATATTGGGGAGAGGCGGGCAGATGAGCTTGATTTCTGACATAAAATGCACTCCTTAATCAGCTTAAATGAGGTTAATTTATTGCTTTGTGTCCTGATACTTTAAGTATACATCTGTTTCGGGAACTTGTCAATAGCTGCGGTGTGATTTCGCCAACTTTGTAGGTATTGCCGAATACACGGAGCCGTTTTTGTATATCCCTACAGAAAGCACTGCTTAAATTATCACCACAGCAGATTAAATCCCGCCCGAAAAATAATTTTGTCAGAAACAGTAGATTTTTTTTGTAAGATAGTTTATAATAATGTATATGGGAATTGTAGGGGCGCACAGTGTGCGCCCGCAAAAGACCGAATAAATCAGCGGGCGAGCGGAACTCGCCCCTACGATAAACGGCAGCTTCGTCTGCCGTAGGAAAGGACATACCATGACTATACAGGAACTATGCGGAGCATTATCAAGCGGCAGGCTCGACGAGCGCTTCCGCGAGCTCTACGGCAGCGGCGAGCGTGAATACCTCCGACAGCGTGCCCGCTACCTCAGCGCCGCCGAGCACTTCTCGCGGCTATATCCCGAGTGCGGTGATGTGCGCGTATTTTCGGCTCCGGGACGCACCGAGATAGGCGGCAACCACACCGACCACCAGCACGGCTGCGTGCTCGCGGCGGCGGTCGACCTCGACGTCATCGCCCTCGTCGACTTCACCGAGGACGGCTTTATCCGCATAAACTCAGAGGGTCACAAGCCCAACGAGGTCGACCTCTCAGACCTCTCCCCCCGCGAGTCCGAGCGCGGCACGTCCAACGCGATAATACGCGGTATAGCAGCGGGGTTCGCGGAGAAGGGCGTGGAGATAGGCGGCTTTGCGGCGTATACGACCTCCGACGTGCTCAGCGGGAGCGGGCTCTCGTCGTCGGCGGCTTTCGAGAACCTCATCGGCACGATAATTGACCTCCGCTACAACGGCGGCAGGGCGGGAGCCGTAGAAACAGCCAAGATAGGGCAGTTTGCCGAGACCGTTTACTTCGGCAAGGCGAGCGGTCTCATGGACCAGACCGTCAGCGCTGTCGGCGGCTTCGTCGCGATAGATTTCGCCGACCCGACCGCCCCCGCGATAACTCCCGTGCGCTTCGATTTCACGGGCGCGGGACACAGCCTGTGCATAACCGATACCAAGGGCAGCCACGCCGATCTCATCGGTGAATACGCCGCCGTCCCCGAGGAGATGAAGTCCGTAGCCGCGTGCTTCGGAGCCGAGGTCCTCCGCGACGTGGACGAGGACGAGTTCTACGCGCGCCTGCCCGAGCTGAGGGAGACCTGCTCGGACAGGGCTATCCTGCGCGCCGCGCACTTCTTCGCTGAGAGTCAGCGCGCCGTGCTCGAGGCTGAGGCGCTCGCGGGCGGCGACCTCGAGGAGTTCTTCCGCCTCGTGAACGAATCAGGCACATCGTCGGCGGAGCTGCTGCAGAACCTCGCTCCCGCGGGAGCCGTCGGCAGGCAGGAGATACCGCTCGCGATAATGCTGAGCAAGCGCGTGCTCGGCGGGTGCGGAGCTGTGAGAGTCCACGGAGGCGGCTTTGCGGGCACGATACAGGCGTTCGTGCCGACGTATCTTGCGGAGACCTACGCCGCCGAGATGGACAGGGTATTCGGGCAGGGCTCGTGCCGCATACTCACGGTAAGACCCGTCGGCGGGACGGAGATCACGGTTTGAGCCATTAGCCACTCAAATTCGGAATTGAATGTAACGTATGTGGTTTATTGGTCGGTATGCGGGCGGATGATATCCGCCCCTACACGATACGTTTCATTCATCATTTCTTGATTGCTGCCCGCCGAAAGCAGACTGTGCCTTCTGTACAGACGGAGCGTGCAAAGCGAGCGGCAACGAAATTCGGGTCGCAAGGGCAGAGCCCTTGGCAGGGTGTGGGACAGAGTCCCACGGAAAGGAAGTGGAAAAATGGAAGAGCTTGAAAACATAATGCGGCTGATACCGAAGCGGAAGAAGAGCTTCTGGCGACTGATTTTCAGCCGTGCTTTCCTCATCGTCGCGCTGCTCCTCGTGCAGATATGCATACTCATCTCCATTTACTTCCTGTTCACGGAGTACCTGCCGCAGGCGAAGGTCCTGCTGGTGCTGTTCTCGGTGCTGATGGTGTTCTACCTGTTCAACTGCGAGATGGACTCCGCCGCCAAGCTGACGTGGCTGGTGCTGATAATGCTGTTCCCTGTCCCGGGAGCGATACTGCTCTTCTTCACGAAGCGCGACTTCGGTCACATCAAGATAAAAAAGCTCGTCACGGACAGGATAAGCGAGTCACGTGAGATGCTGCCGCTGCACAGCGAGATACAGGACGACCCCGAGCTTGCAAAATCGGGCACAGACTCGCTCTGCCGCTACATCAACCGCACGGGCTGCTTCCCGATATACAACAACACCGACGTCACCTACTTCCCCATCGGCGAGAGGAAGTTCGAGGCGCTGCTCGCCGAGCTCGAGAGAGCCGAGCGCTTCATCTTCATGGAGTACTTCATCATCGACGAGGGCTATATGTGGGGAAGGATACTCGATATCCTCGCGCGCAAGGCTCAGCAGGGCGTTGAGGTGCGGGTGATGTACGACGGGATGTGCGAGATGTCGACCCTCACCCACGACTACCCCGCCCGCCTCGAAAAGCTCGGCATAAAGTGCAAGGCGTTCGCGCCGATACTCCCCTTCCTCTCGACCTACTACAACTACCGCGACCACCGCAAGATACTCGTCATCGACGGCAAGTCAGCCTTCACGGGCGGCGTGAACTTCGGCGACGAGTACATCAACAGGCGCGAGCGCTTCGGTCACTGGAAGGACTGCGCGGTCATGCTGCGCGGCGAGGGTGTGCGCAGCTTCACGCTGATGTTTTTGCAGATGTGGAACGTCGGCGAGAGCGAGCCTCAGTGGGACGAGTGGCTGAGCGCTCCCTACGGCGAGGACTACACGGACTGCGGCTTCGTGCTGCCCTACGGCGACTGCCCGC
Source organism: Ruminococcus sp. (assembly GCA_030530245.1). Classification (GTDB taxonomy): domain Bacteria; phylum Bacillota; class Clostridia; order Oscillospirales; family Ruminococcaceae; genus Ruminococcus. The sequence goes on along the minus strand of JAUMVH010000051.1, from coordinate 1,768 downwards.
TCGATGACGAAAAGGTCGGCGAGACGGTATATATGGACATTCTCAACCGCGCGACGAAGTACGTCCACATCATGACCCCATACCTTATCCTCGACGGCGAAATGGAGAGCGCGATACGCTTCGCGGCTGAGCGCGGCATCGACGTGAAGCTGATACTCCCCGGCATACCCGACAAGAAAGCCGCCTACGCCCTCGCGAAGACGCACTACGCGGGGCTCACGAAGGCGGGCGTAAAGATATACGAGTACACCCCCGGCTTCGTGCACTCGAAGGTGTTCGTGTGCGACGACGAGAAGGCTGTGGTCGGCACGATAAACCTCGACTACCGCAGCCTCTACCACCACTTTGAGTGCGCGGCGTATATGTACAAGACGGGCTGTATCCCCGAGATAGAGGCGGATTTTCAGGACACCCTCGCCAAGTGCCGCCCCGTCACGCCCGAGACGATAAAGCACGAGAAGCTGTTCTACAAGGTCACGGGCGAGCTTTTAAAGCTCGTCGCACCGCTGTTCTGAGACCCCGCCGAGACAGTAAAGGATAACGCAAATGGACATAAAAACCGCAAAAAAAGAGGAGAAAAAGGTCGAGTACCTCGAGCTGATATACGACCTCATATTCGTATACGTGATAGGGCGCAACAACTCGCTCCTGCATCAGGTGACGGACGGCTTCGTCGGAGGACAGGTCTTCATCGCCTATATCCTGTGCACGCTCACCGTCATACAGATATGGAACTTCTCGACCTACTACATCAATATGCACGGCAGGAACGGTCTGCGCGACCACGTGTGCCTGTTCATCAATATGTTCCTGCTCTATTTTATGGGCGAGGGCACGCGCGCCCACTGGGACAGCCACCTGCTCGAATACCACATCGCGTGGGGACTTATCCTCGTCAACCTCGGTATGCAGTATTTCCTCGAGACCCGCAACCGCAAAAGCGAGCCCGAGGTCTGCGCTCAGACGGGACGCATGGGCGTGGTGCTGATGATAGAGGCGCTGATAGTGTTCGCCACCTACCCGATATACACGGCGACGGGCGTATCGGTGGCTCCGCTCGCGATACTCTTCGGCGTCGCGGGGACTATGCTCCACGGGCGCAAAGCCAAGGTCATACTCGTGGACTTCACCCACCTCACCGAGAGGGCGATGCTGTACGTGGTGTTCACCTTCGGCGAGATGATAATCGTGCTCGCGGACTACTTCGAGGGCGGACTTTCCGCGAATACGCTCTATTTCGCACTGATGAGCTTCCTCATCGTAGTGGGGCTCTTCCTGAGCTACGGCACCGTCTACGACCACCTCATCGACCGCGAGATGAAGAGCTCGGGGCTCGTGTATATGCTGATACACATATTCCTGATATTCGCCCTGAGCATAATCACTACCTCGCTCGAATTCATGCATAACAGCGAAATAAGGCTGTTTCCGAAGATAATCATGCTGATAGCCTCGTTCCTGACGTACTACGTTTCGCTCTTCCTGACTCTGCGATTCAGCAAGGCGAAGTGCCGCCCGAAGGCGGGATTCGTGCTCTCGCTCGCAGGCACGGGCGTCAGCTTCGTGGCGCTCATGCTGATTTTCATGAGGAACAACTACGTAAATATCGCGCTCTCGGCAGTCTACGTGTGGGGAATATTCCTCCTGCTGCACCATTTCAGCAAAAAAACAGCCGACCACGCCTGACTGTGATATTCTATGGCAATGATATACGGACTTATTGAGGGAAACCCTTTTGAAAAAGGGTTCTCCCTCAAACTCCCTTCCT
>JAUMVH010000050.1:11525-15215 GCA_030530245.1 Ruminococcus sp. | reverse complement strand
TAGCTGAAAAGGAAGCGCGAATACGTCACCTGCGAATAGAAGCTGGGGGTGTGCTTCATTCCCTCGGAGGTAGTGAGCATTATGCTCTTGAGGAAGTCCTTGACCTCGGTGTCGTCGCGGGGGATGCTGTTGCGCAGGAGCATCGGGTCGAGCTGTAGAACGACTGTGTCGAAGAATTCGGGTACAGAGCGGTTCGCGGATATGCAGGTTATCGCTGTCTCGTCGGTGGAATACACGTGCGAGAGCGCAGCCTGATACGCGGCTATAACGAGGTTTCCCGCAGTTGTCTTGTAGTTCTTGCCCGCCTGCTTGAGGGTACTCATAGGTATCTTCACGAGCTTTTCGTCCTCGCTTATGGAGTTGTTTTCGAGGGGCGCGTTATACTTGTAGAGCCCGTCGAGTCCCTCGCCTATCTTCTGCCAGTAAAGGGTGTTCTGCTCCATCACGCCGTTATCCTTGAACTTCTCGAAGAATTCGTAGAAGTCGAGCAGCGAGCGCTTGTTTATCTTTCCGCCGCCCGGGAGACCGATGTAGTCGAGAATGAGCTTTTTCAGAATGAGCAGGAAGGCCTGTCCGTCAGCCATTCCGTGGTCTATGGCGAGCGCGAGGAAGTGGTCGTCCTCGCCGAGCTTGTATAGAACTATCGGGCAGGCGCAGTCCCTGTAGTATTCGCGCTGAAAAACGTTGTACTGGACCTCCTTTTTGGCGTTCTCGAATCTCTCGTCGGGGTCGCTGCCCTCGGGCACCTTCTCCTCGAGCTGTATCTCGTAGCTTTCAAGTATCCTGAAATAGAGGTCGTCGGGGTCGTCCATATTGAGCACCGAGCGCATGGTGTCGATATCGCGGTAGCCGTTATTTATAGCCTTTTCCATTTTCTTGAGGTTTATCTTGCCCTTTATGCGCATACCCGCAGCGCATACGAGGGGGAATCTCTTGTCGAATCTGCCGTCGATGAGCTGCGCGCCCCTGTTCATGAGCTTCACGAGCTCGAACGCCTCGAATTTGTCATTACCCTTTGAATCTTTTACATAAGCTGTGTTCATATCGTTACTCCTTGTATCATATTTCTGAGGACGGTATCGGCTTCGCACCCGATAAACGCCCTTGTATAGCTGCCGAATACGGCAATTGTTTTTTCGTAGTCCCTGCGTGAGAGCCTGCTGCGCGGGCACACGAACTCCACCTCAAACACGTCTGCGAGCTCCTGTATGCGCAGGTAGATGAACGACGCGTCAACGCCGTCGAGGTAGAGGTCGGGCATATACTGCGTATATATTCCGTCGGGCAGGAAGGGCTTGCTGTGGTTGAGGAAGGACATACCGTAGCGGCTTATCGGGATATCGCGGATATGCGCCGACTTGTGGCGGAGGTTGTTTCCCGCCTCGGCAGAGACCTTCTTCACGAAGGCTCCGAGCGTATCGTCGGTGTCGATGAGGATACGGCTGCTGAGGGGCTTGACGAACGGCCCGATTATCCCCCACTCGTCGAGGGAGTTCCTGTCGGTGGATACGTAGGATATCACATTGTCCGCGCTGCCGAAAACGGTCATGAGCGTGAGGTGATAGACAGCCGTGAAGAGGCTGCCCGCGGTAGTTTTAAGCCTGCGCGCGGCAGACGAGAGCTCCTGCCGCGGGAAATACATAAAGCGGGGTCTGCCGTCGAAGGCGGGGAGGTCGCGCACATCGGGACTGTACGGCGGCAGCTCACAGCCGCCTATGTGACTGCGCCAGTATTCCGCGTCGGCAGCGGCTTTTTCGTCGCCGAGCCCCGCGATATAGTCCCTCATGCTCTTTGTCGAGACGCCTCCCGCTATGACAGTGCCCTTGTAGCAGCTGAGTATCTTCATCAGCGCCACGCCAATGGAGTGACCGTCGGAAACAAAGCGGTCGAGGTAGGCTGCGAGGAAAAACTCCCCGCTGTCTATCCTGTAAAGCTCGGCAAAGAACGGGCTGAACGAGTATCTGTCCCTTACGGCGGAGCTCTGCGCGATAAGGCGGTTTTTGGCGTATTCGAGGCGCTCTGCGGGAGTCGCGCCCTCCGCGCTGACGATGTGCAGCTCCTCGGTGATGTTCTTGTCGAAGAGGTAGCTGCTGCTGCCGTCGGCTTTCTTTACGAGGTGCATATGGAAGCAGTCGATCTCGGAATAGACCCGCCTTACCGCCTCCTTCAGCGCCTCGGTATCGACCTCCTCATGTATGCTCACGCCGTAGGAGACACAGCTTTCAAGCCCGCTTATCCGCTGACCGTCGAGCAGTGTTGTCCCGTTGATGCAAAAATCGGTATAGTCAAGTATGCTGTTTCCCATATCACACATTCCCCTCGATGAGAGCAGCTATCTCCGCGAGGTCCTCGGCGTTGAGTATGTCGAAGACCTGTATCTCCGCGTCGTACGTTTCCTTAGCCCATGCAGCTATCTTCATGGCGGCAATGGAGTCTCCGCCGATGCCGTAGAAATCGTCCTCGGCGGTAATGGAATCGTCGCCGAAGATCTCCCTGCACGCAGCAATGAAGCGCTCGGTCAGCGAGCCGCTCTGTGCCGTCTCGTCAGCCTCGGCAGCGGCAGCGGGAGCCGCTTCTGCCGCAGCGCCGCTCTTTATGAGGAGCGCGGTCTTCCTGCGGTCTATCTTGCCGTTTCGGGTAGTGGGGAACTCCTCTATGCGGAAATAGCGCTGAGGTATCATGTACGCCTGAAGCATTTCCGAAAGGCTGCGTTTCAGCTCTGCCTCGTCTATCTCCTTGTCGGAGGTGTAAACGGCGATGAGCTTGTCGGTATCCTCGTCCTTTATGACTATGCACGAGGATATCGGGTCGTACGACCTTACGGCGTTCTCGACGCCCGTGAGCTCTATCCTCTTGCCGTTTATCTTCACCTGATAGTCCTCTCTGCCGAGTATGCGTATCTCGCCGTTTTCGAGGTATTCGCCCCTGTCGCCCGTGTTGTACGCCCTTGCGCCGCGGTATTCGCTATAGCGCAGCTCGGTCTCGTCGGGGTCTCCGATGTAGCCGCCCGTCACGCCTGCGCCCGAGACGTACATCGTGCCGCTGACGCCTATCGGGCAGAGAGCGCGGTGGCTGTTGAGGATATAGTACGAGGTAGCGGGGAAGGGCTTGCCGTAGGGGATAAAGGCTGCGCCTGCCTCATCGGGCGAGACCTTGTGGCTGATGTTCCATATCGTCGTCTCGGTCGGACCTCCGACGCTGAAAATGTCGGTATCGGGCGAGGCGTCGAACAGCTTTTTCACAAGTGCGGGGCTTATCCAGTCGCCGCCCATTACAATCGTCCTGAGCTTCGCGACGGCGCTGCTGCCCTTATCGCCGAGCAGGGTCAGCATCTCCATGAACGCGGGAACGGAATTCCAGAAGTTCACATCGTATCTCATGATGAGGTCGTACCAGTGTGAGGGCTCCTTTTTCTTCTTCTCCGACGGGACTGCTATGCAGCCGCCCGCCGTGAGTATGCCGTACACATCGTAGAGCGACATATCGTGGCACAGGCTCGTTACGGCGAGCGCGGTCGGGATATAGTCCATGCCCATTATGCGGCGGTTATTGAAAATGCAGTTTGAAAGTCCCCTGTTGAGTACGGATACGCTCTTCGGGACGCCTGTAGTTCCCGAGGTGTTGATGATGACAGCCTCGGAGTCGGGCTCGCAGCTCTCGGCAAATCCCGTGGTATCGGGGCTGCCTGTG
>JAUMVH010000050.1:0-11515 GCA_030530245.1 Ruminococcus sp. | reverse complement strand
TGTGAAAACGGAGCTGTCGCAGCGGATAACGTTGTACCTATCGCTGTCGATGCCTGCAAGGTGCTCGCCGAGCACTACTACAGCCTCCGCATTCACGTTGTCTATGCACTTTATCTGCGTCTCCTCGGGGAGCTCGGTCTCGAGCGGCATATACGAGATACCCGCACACATACAAGCAGCCGAGACGATTATCTGCTCGGGAGTCTTGTCCATCACGAGGGCTATCCTTGCGGGCTTGTGTCCGCAGCGGCTCACGAGGACAGAGATGAAGCTCTCGGCGGCGGCGCGGAGCTCCCCGTAGGTGTATTCACCTTCCTCGGAGACGATGGCTTTGCGGTCGGGATAGCTTTTGAAGGCGTTTATGAGCTCTGCGCCTATCCACATTTTTTCCTCCGCGTTTTCGGCGTCCTTGTCATAGAGCAGAGCGGTTTCCGCGATGATGCTCATATCCCTGCTGCACACCCCGATATCCCTCAGCGTCACGGCGCAGCTCTCATCGGAGGCTATCCTGCTGACGGTCTCCATGAAGCAGTCGGCAATACCCTCGGCGGTGCGCGCGGAGATGATGTCGGGCTCGTAGTTCATGAGGAACACCTTGCTGCCGTCCATTTCCGTAAGGAGCACCTCTATCCAGTTCTGGCTGGTAAATGTCCTGACATAGTGCTTCGAGAAGTGCGCGAGCTCGCCGTGCCTGCTGCTGCCGACCGTGCTCGTGAAGGTCACGGGCGCGGGGATAGATGCGCCGATACGCTCCTGAAACAGCTTGAGTATGTCGGTTCCCGAAAAGCTGCTGTGCTCGCGGCAGTCGAACAGCGTCTCCTGCGTGGCAGCCGCGGTCTCGATGAGCGGGAGGTCCTTGGTGTCGTCGAAGTGTACGAACGTGAAGTTCGAGCACAGACCGACTGTGTTTTCGATGTTCCTGCACTCCTCGGGTCTCACGGACATCGGGATATTGATGAAGAAGCTGTGGTTCTCGCTGTAAAGGCTCAGCACCTTGCCGAATACGGTGAGGAGGAGCGCAAATGGCGTGATATTGTTTTTTCTCGCCAGCTCGGACACGGCGGCGTACTCGCTCTCATCGAAGTATTTCACTATCTGCACCGCCGACGCCTTCTCCACCTTCTCGGGACGCTTCATTATCGGGAGGCGCGGTCTGTGGGAAATATTCTTCACCATCTCCGCCCAGAAGCGGCGGTCGTCCTCGAAGTCCTCGCTCGATTTTACGTCGCTGAGATACGAGCAGTAGTCCGCGAACCTGCACGGCACTGACGGCTCTTTTCCGCCGTATACAGCGTCTATCTCGTGAATGAGTATATCGAGTCCCTCGCCGTCGGAGACGAGTCCGTCATACGAAACGTGAATGATGGCGGAGGTGTCGGTCGTGCGGCTGACCGAGAAGGCTATCAGCGGGGGAGCGGCGGGGTCAAATTCGTGCTCGTACTGCTTTGTGCGGTTCTCCCCAAGCCTTGCAGCGCGCTCGTCGTCCGAGAGACCGCGGAGGTCATACTCGGGCACCTCGACGCTGACCTGACTCCTGATTATGCACCTGCCCTCGTCGACATAGGCTGCCCTGAGCGATACCTGACTGTTGACTATCTTCGTGACGGTGTCCCTGAACCTGTCGGTGTCGTAGTCATCGCACGCGAGCTCGAAATACGCCTTTGAGGCGCTTCCGCCGAGCGTGACCTCCTTTCTTCTGCCGATATATACCGTCTTCTGCATATCGGTCACGTGCACCACCTCGTCGTCGGACTGTCCGCCGCCGATGAGAGCTGCTATCCCGTTTACCGTTCCGCAGCGGTAGAGCTCCTTGAGCGATATCTTCTTTCCGAGGCTCTTCTTTATCTGCATTTGCAGCTTCGTGAACTCGAACGAGCCTCCGCCGAGCTCAAGGAAGTTTTCGTCGTTGCCGCACTCGTCTATCTTGAGTATCGTGCAGAACGATTCGTTCAGTTTCTGTATTATCTCGTCCATTTCATATTCCTCCGTTATTGTATATTTCATCTGCGAGTGAGATGTATTTTACATAGTTGTCGGCGAGCGTCTCCGCGAAGTCCCTGCTGAACAGCTCCTGCGGGTATACGATACTGATGTACAGCCTTCCCTCGAGGACGAAGGTCTGCACATCGAGCATTACCTGCGGGGTCTGCGATATCATATAGCGGAGCCTGCCGATATTCTCCGTGAACAGCCCGCTGAGCAGCGGAACGTCGCAGACGGGCGAAAATACGACAGATGCCGCAGCCGCTCTCTCGGGGGAGAGCCGCGCTATCCTGCGCCTGATGTTAGCCGCTCTGTAGCCCGTGAAGGACATATACCGCCGATATGCAGCATACGCCCTCTCAGCGCCCTCGCGCGCGGGAACGTCACTGTCATAGGTCATCGGTATCAGCTTTATGTCCGTCAGGTCGCCGACGCAGCCCTTTTCAGCCTCGCTCCGTCGGAAGCACGGGTAGTTCACCAGCAGCCCGCTGTCGCCCGTCATCGAGCACAGCGCGGCGGTGAAGGCGTACATCAGCCTTGCGTCGGCGTCCTCGTCAGTTGTTATCCACGCGGCACAGTCGGTGAGCCTGTCCGCCGCGGCATAGCGGCACGCCGAGAGCTCCTCGGGTTTTGCGGAGTACGGCAGAGTAAGCCCATACGGGTATCCTGCGATATCCTCCGCGATGATGCTTTCGGCTCTCGCCTTCGTCGCTGAGGCAGCCGCCGCGCGGAGCTTCAGCAGCTCGTCCGTACTGTACACGCAGGCTTTCGGCTCTCTGCCGCAGTAGAGCTCGGCGAGCTCGGACAGCACCAGTACGAAGCTTTTCACGTCGCCCGCCACGAGGCTCCAGTCGAACGCGAGCACATTCTCGTCGCTCCCGAGCCTTATCAGCCATAATCCGCAGCATTCGCCGTTCTCCGTTTTGCAGCTGCGCACGGATATGCGCCCGCGGAAGCTCTTGAGCTCGGCGGCTTTTTCCTCATCGCTCAGCGCGGTGAGGTCGACGACCTCCATTCTGCTGCATTCGGGCAGCTCTTCGCGGTCGGTGATGATACCTCCCGAATAGACCGCGCGCATTTCGGGGTGCATTGTGAAAAGCATCCTCCACGCCTCGGCAAGGCGAGCCTCGTCAATGTCTCCGCAGTCGAATTCAAAATACGCGTGGCAGCCCACTCCGCCGAGCGGCAGAGACGGATCCTGACCCGCTATATACGCGCACTGCGCGTCGCTCATGAACTTCATCTCCGCTCACCCGCATACTCTCTCACGAGCCGCTTCTTATCGACCTTGTTCACCGCGGTCAGCGGGAAGCTCTTTACGTTTACGACGATGTCGGGCAGCTTGTAAGCCGCGACTCCGCTCTCTCTGAGGAAGTCTCTCAGCTCCCTGAGCCCGACCTCTTCGTCCTGCGGCACTACAAAGGCGGCGATGGCGCTCCCGAGCTCCTTATCGGGGATTCCCGCCACGGAGCAGTCCGCGACCTTATCGTATTTCCTGATATTATTCTCGAGCTCGGACGGCATTATCTTTTCCCCGCCCTTGTTTATCTGCTCGACGGCTCTGCCGAGGAGCGTCAGCTCGCCGCGCCCGTTGAGCACCGCAAGGTCGCCCGTTCTGTAGTATCCGTCGGGCGTGAAGCTCTCGGCGTTTGCTTCGGGGTTGTTGTAATAGCCCGTTATGGTGTAGGGACCTCTCGTCACCATTTCCCCCGCCTGACCGTTCGGCAGAGGCTCGCCGTCCGCACCGAGTATGAGTATCTCGTCATACGGCGAAATGGGTATGCCCTGTCTGCCGCTGTCGGGGCGGAGCTCATCTGCGGGCGAATAGCAGGTATTCAAGCCCTCTGCCGTTCCGTATATCTGCAAAAGCTTACACCCCAGCACCTCCTCGGCGCATTCCTCCGTCTCCTTCGGGAGCATAGCTCCTCCCGTCATAACGAAGCTGAGCGAGGATATGTCATCGGAATCGTCGTCGCGGCGGTAGTCTATGCACATACCGAGCACAGACGGCACCATCGCCGTATACGTAGCTCTTTCCGCCTCGATACAGCCGAATATCTCCATCGGCGAGACCGAGTCGCTCATCACGACCCTGCCGCCGTACATGAGCGTGCCGAGCATACCGGGGTTGCCGAGCGTGAAATTGTGCGACGCGGGCAGAACGGCGAGAAATACCGAATCGCTCCCGAGCAGGCAGCGCTCGCCGATGACGGTGTTGTCGTAGATGTAATCGCCGTGCGTGCGCGGTATCATTTTCGGTATGCCCGTAGTTCCTCCCGAGAGGAGCAGCAGGGCGATATCGGTGTAGTCGGGCTTTTCGTAGTCCGCGGGAACATTCCCGAGCTCCGCCTGTCTGCGTATGTCCTCGCCTGTGATGATATGCTTTATGCAGGCGTTTCCCTCCGCGACGCTCTCCGCAACAGCGATACAGCCCGAATGGCACTCCGTGTCCATGCAGATGTAGGCTTTCGGGCTGCTGAGTCTGCAAATGCCCGATATCTCGTATCTGCCGTGCGCGGGGAGGGTCATCACGGGAATGATGCCGCCCTTGAAGAGCGCGAAAAGCGTTACCGCGAGCTCCACGGAATTTGGCACCTGCAATACGACTATATCGCCCTTTTTCAGTCCCAGCGAGAGGAAATACGCGAGCAGGCTGTCCGACATCGTGTCGAGCCCGCTGTAGCTTATCCGCTCGTCCTCGCATACCACAGCCGTCTTATCGCCGTACTTCTCCGCAAGCTCGCCGAGCAGCACGCCGTACGTGATACATCTCCATTTATCGCAGTGCTCTCTCACACCGTCCCATTTCATAAAAAGACCTCCTTATTCTCTTGCGCTCTTTAAGCTGTCGCTCATATTGATGTTCTTGACCTTTCGGCTCAGCAGCACGAGTGAGACCGCATATGACAGCACGATAGCCGCTATGAATATGACGAAGCCCTTCGCGCTGAGGTATACGGGTATCTGCGCCTGAAAGCTCGCTGTCGAGAAGTCGAAATACATCCATGTTATCAGCCAGCCTCCGCCGAGGGCAAGTACAATGCCGAAGGGCACGAGGATATGGTATATATTCGTGGTGATGCGGTCTATCTCGCGGCTGTGGTAGCCGAGCACCTTGAGCATGGATATCGTGACGGCGTTCTCCTCGATGAGCATATTCACCATGAGGTAGACGCTTATCGCGCAAATGACGGTGCCGAATATCACCATCAGCCATATGAGAGCCTTCATGCCCGAGATGACGTTCTGTATCATTTCCTTCATCGCCTTTTTCTCGATGACCTCGGCAGTCACGGAGCTGTCGATATCGAGCTCCTCCTCGGACATGACGATGTTGTAATAGCCCTCGTCGATGCCGATGAGGTCGGCGACGGTCTCGGCGGATGAGACTATCATCGACTGCGCGCGGTTGTTTATCACGCCCGAGACGGTAATGTCGTACTCCTCGAGCGAGCACGGGTCGTACACAGTGAGCACGTCGCCCTTGCCGACTCCGAATATCGCGGAAGCCATCGAGGAGATGTAGTATTTCCCGTCGAGGTCGGCACTCCCGCCGTCGGTGGTCTCAAGGTTTATCATGCTGCCCTCGCCGTACACTCCCGTGAGCATTATGCTGTTTTCGCTCCCCGTGACCTCGAAGGTGTTGGAGAGGAGCTTTTCGCCCTCCTGCTCATCGTCGTTCATGGGGTAGGAGAGGATATATTCGTAGTTGAAGGAGCCGATGTCGTCGATGACGTTCTTCTCGTAGTTCTTGCACGAATCGTCCATCATGAGAGCCATTGCCATGATGAGTCCGCTGACAACTATGCCGAGTATGACGACTATAGTCCTGCCGTAGTTGTTGAGAAGCGAGCGCAGGCGGAACTTGGTCCTGAAATTCACGCCGCTCTCGACGAGGAGGCGTGATTCCCTGCCGCGGGTGCTTCTGCCGCTGAGCATATCCGTGACGTTCATTTTCAGTATCCTGCCCGCCGTGAGGAGCGAGGTCACAGCGTATGCCGCAGCGGGCACAACGAGGACTATCGCCACATTCACGGGGGATATCGTATATTTCACGGGGAGCTTCTCAAGCTTGAAGAAGAATTCCCCCGCAGCCATATCGACGAAGATGTACGTGAGGATTATTCCCGCGGCCTCGCCGAGAATGCCCGGGATAAGTGCGTACCATACATAGTGCAGCGATATCTCGCTCTTTCTGTAGCCGAGCGCGGAGAGGGTGCCGATGTGCTTCTTTTCCGACCTCACCTTTCGCCCGAGCACGACCGCTATTATCGCGATGACAAGCAGGAGCAGGGCAGGGAGTATGCCGCCCGTTATGAGGCTGTACTGTATTATCGTAGCCTTGGGCGTGGAAATGCGGTGGTTGGTGTCCGATGACATATACGAAAGGGTGCGGAACTCGTCGTAGATGTACTTCCTGACGTCGTTCTGCCCGTTGTCACCGTAGGTTATCGAGTAGTAGAACTGTCTGTCGCCGAAGCTCTCCATCTCGCCGTCGGTGACGAAGGCTATGCCGAACTCCGACGCGCGGTGGAAGCTGTCGGACTGGTTCTCTATCATGTATAGGTAGTCGGGGCGCTCGGCAAAGCCCGTCACGGTATAGCTTCTGCCGCCGAGCTCTATCTCGCCGCCGACGGCGATATCGTTAGCCTCCGCGAAGCTCTGCGAGAGGCATATCTCGTTGTCTTCCTCGGGAGCCGAGCCCTTGGTCACCTCGGGGATATTGACCTTTTCCGTGAAGCCGAAGACGCGGACGGTATAATCGTCCTCCTCGAAGCTGCAATAGGTCTGCCTTTCGAGCTTTACGCCGTACTCCTCCTCGATCGCGGACAGGTCGTCGTCGGTGATCTCCTTCAGCGTAGTGAACTGACCGTCCTCGACGTTGTTGCTGCGGAAGAGGTCGTGCACGTATTTGTCCTCGCAGATGACGGAGGTGCTGAACAGGAGATACATCAGCGCGGTGATGCAGGTGAGGAAGAAGATACCCGCGTAAAACGAGAAATTATGTATAAAGCCTCTTTTGTATCTGTTGTTAAGTTTCTTCATATTCCTATCTTCTCCGAGGGTATCTTGTTGCTGTTGAGCTCATTCACAACGACCTTTCCGTCCTTTATCCTGATTATCCTGTCAGCCATGAGGCGTATATCCTCGTTGTGGGTGATTATGACTATGGTGGTGCCGAACTCCTGATTCACCTTTTCGATGTATTTGAGCACGGCTGATGACGACTTTGAATCGAGTGCGCCGGTGAGCTCGTCGCACAGGAGTATCTTCGGATTCTTGATGAGAGCCCTGCCTATCGCGGTCCGCTGCTGCTGACCGCCCGAGAGCTCGCGCGGGAAGCGGGTGCGGTACTTCTCGATACCGAGCGCCTTCATAATGTCGTCCGCGTCGAGCGCCGAGGCGGAGATATCCGACACGACCTCGATATTTTCCCTGACGGTAAGGTCGGGGATAAGGTTGTAGAACTGGAACACGAAGCCCACGTCCGAGCGCCTGTATTCGGTGAGCTGGCGCGGCTTGAGCCCCGTTATCTCCTTTCCGTCGATGAGGATGCTGCCGCTGTCGGGAGAGTCGATACCTCCGAGGATATTCAGCAGAGTGCTCTTGCCCGAGCCCGAGGGTCCGAGAATGACGCATATCTCACCCTTTTCGATACCGAGCTCCGCGTGGTCGAGTGCATAGACGAGGGCGTCGCCTTTGCCGTATTTTTTTACTGCGTCCTTTACTTCGATAAACATAATATTCTCCTTATGACATTAATTCGTTTGGGTCTACGTAGTGTATTTTCTCCCGCCGCTCGGAGCACACCGCAAGTGCTCCGCCGCAGATGCCGAGCACAGTGAAATACCTGCCGCACGAGCGGAAGCTCTCCTCCGCAGAGGTGCAGATGTCGTGCTCTGCGCTCCTTTCGGGTATGCCTGTTCCTACGCACTTGAAATAGCTCTCCTTGACCGCCCATATGCGGGTGAGCTCAATTCCGCCTTTCAGGAGCGCGCGCTCGCCCTCCGAGCAGAAGAGCTCCTCGACGCCGCCCGTTTCGGAAATGGTCTGCTGAATGTCGACGCCGATGGGAGCGTCGGACACTCCCGCACAAATCAGACCGTGTGAGTGGGAGAGATTGAAGTGGATATTGCGGCAATTTGTTAGTATGGGCTTACCAAAAGGGCCAAAATAAAAATACGGCTTTTCGTCAATGCCGTATTCTCTTTTCAGCGCATATCTCAGCAGAGCATACACTCCGCACGAGTCGACCCTGTCCGACAGCCTGCGGAACCTCTCCATGCTTACGAGCCGCTGGGGAGAGCACCTCGCGCTCAGGGCGTCCAAGGTCTGCTGAGACGCAAGCTCCGCGTCAAATCGGGAAAAATACACCAATCCGCCTCTCTGCCTTTCTGTATAAACGGTTGTAAAATATACCGTAGGTTATTATAATACTGATTTTAGTCCGCCGTCAATCGCTGCCGAAAATATTGTTAAAAATTATCAATAAGCACGAGTGGAGTTAACAAAAATTTAAGTAACATAAATATTTGAATTTTATATAGCACACATATAACGGTTAGCTAAGGCTAACCGAAAATCAAAAATGAAAAATGGCAGGCGTGAGACCGATTATCAGTAAGATGAGTGCCGACTGCAGGCTCCAGCCGTAACGGATATAGTCCCTGAACTTGTAGCCCGCGCGCATTGTCATGCCGATGAATCCGCACGAGAGGGGCGTCATTATCGACAGTCCCGCAGCCATAGTCACGGCGACAACAAACGGCGTCGGCGCGAGTGAGTACCGCTCCGCAACGTCTATCGCGAACGGCAGTATCATTATCACCGTCGTCGTGTTGGCAAGGACGTTGCTGATGAGCACCGTCATCACCACAAATACCGCAAGGAGAGCGATAGCGGGGACGTCGGCGGGCAGCGTCCTGTATATCCACTCCGACACCCTCTGAACAGCGCCGCTCTCGTTCAGTGCTCCCGCGAGCCCGATACTGCACCCGAGCCATATGATGACGTTCCAGTCGGTCTCTCTGAGAGCCTTTTTCTCGTCCACAGCCCTGCCAATGAGGCAGATGAGCGCGCCTATCACCGAGGCGACCCCGACCGAGACTGCCTCCGTAATGAACAGCACGAGCATGACCGCAGCAGCGATGAGCGTGACAGCTGCGCCCCTCCTGTTTATCCTCACATCTGTGAGTTCTTCGCTTGCCGCAGCGGGCTCATCTCTGCGCTCGCCCCATATTTTGATACCGCGCTTGTATGAGAAGCTGCATATCATCGCCGAGCTTGCGGCGAATATCAGGAGCCCCAGCGGCAGCAGCTCGAACATTGATATTCCCTGCCCCGTGGACTCCTCGGCGATAGACGACGCAATAAGGGTCGCGGGCGCGCCGATGAGGGTGCACTGTCCGCCGAGAATGGCGCAAATTATCACGGGCAGGATTATGTTTTTGGAGTCGATGTTTTTCTGCGCCTTGGATATGCTCGAGCAAATGACCATCATCATCGAGCATACGACCTGATTGTTCAGGAACGCCGACATGAGCGCTGCGATACAGCCTGCGATGATTATGACGCGCTTTTCCTTGCCTTTTGAGAGGCTGAGTATGCGCGAGGCTGCCGCGCTGCCGAGACCGCAGTCGAAGAAGGCGATACCGAAAATCTCGGTCCCGAAGACGGTGAGCACGATGTCGTTTGTGAAGCCGCCGAGAGCCTTAGCGAGCGGGAAGCCTCCGAGGCATACCATCAGTATGCAGCCGAGCATAGCTACCGTTGAAGGCTTGAAGATATCGAGGATAAAGAGAATGATACATAAGGTGAAGATTGCGAGGACCATAGGGGAGAAAACCGTTCCTTCCATCAAGTTAGTATAAACAAACAATTTGTATTATACCACTTTGTTACCTGCTTGTCAATCTTTTTTCGAGCCGTCACAGTATATAAAATTTCAAGCTCGTAATATAAGAGGTCAAATCATACAGTCGGACCGGAGTTCGGGCAGTACAATGTGAGTGCGATTTTTCGGGCTATCTGAATGTGTAACAAAAACAGGCGAACGCTTTGAAGCGTCCGCCTGTTGAGGTCGCCGCTGCACTTCACTAAGCGAGCGCCGCCACCAAACGGACAGAGCGCCTACACAAAGTATCTGCGGTTTGCAGCCCGTTTTTATGAGCGACCGTACATCTTTTTCTATCCTGAACGATACGGTTCACCGAAGCGCTGGTAGTGCACTATCTCGCGTTGTCTGAGGAAGCGGATAGGGTCGCGCACATCGGGGTCGTCGGCGAGGCGGAGGATATTGTCATAGGTGGTGCGGGCTTTCTGCTCAGCCGCCATATTCTCGTGAAGGTCGGTGATGATATCGCCCTTGGACTGGAAGTAAGCCGCCGTGAATGGCGCTCCCGAAGCGGCGATAGGGTAGATGCCCGTCGTGTGGTCGACGAAGTAGGTGTCGAAGCCGCTCGCCTTTATCTCGTCGATGGAGAGCCCCTTCGTGAGCTGGTAGAGTATCGCGGATATCATCTCCACGTGGGCGAGCTCCTCGGTGCCGACATCGGTGAGCAGTCCCTTCACCTCGGCGTACGGCATAGCGAAGCGCTGATTGAGGTAGCGCAGGGACGCTCCGAGCTCGCCGTCGGGACCTCCGAGCTGAGTGATAATGACCTTAGCCATTCTCGGGTCGGGATTCTTGATATTTACGGGGTACTGCAATTTCTTTTCATACTGCCACATAGATTAGCTCCTTTCCCAGGGCCACGGATCGGCTATCCAGTCCCAGCTCTGAAGGTTTTGGTTCTGCTCGGGAGTGAGCGGTCCGAACTTGTCATTGTATTCGGCGACGGCTTCCTCGCGGAGCTTCCTGTACTGCGCGAACATCGCGAGAGCGCGGCGACAGTTCGGGTGGGTATCAAGGTAGAGATTGAGCTCCTTGAGGGTGAAGTCGTACTGCTTAATTCTTTTGAGAAGAGCACAGCGAGGTTCCATTATCTGCCGCCTCCTCTCTCGAACGGGAATACGAGGTCGGAGAAGAGGGTGCCGCAGGACAGCGCTTTGTCGGCCTCCATTGTGTCGCCCCACTGCTGGAATGGCACATACGCCATCGCGAGCTGCGGAGCGGCGGGCATATCGGACTGAGCGTTCATGTCCATGCGCTCGGTTCTGTCCGCGTAGGGGACGGCGCTGCCGTTTTCACGCAGGACGAGCCCGTCTATATTGTTGAACAGGTCAAGGTTCATGGTATTTCCTCCTTGTTGAATTAGCGGGAGGACATCGTGCAGATGACCTCCGCACATTTCATATTATTCGCGGGACTGAAAAAGTGATACAGCTTAAAAAGAACAATTGTTTCACGTGGAACAATCGTTCTTGCAAGCCGAGGTGGTGTTTCCCGCAAGAAGTTGACTCACATTTATCCGCGAATCGCGGGAGCAGACTTGCCTTTTGTTCAGAGTGAGCGAGCTTGCGAGCGGCGACGTGATATCGGGTTCAAAGGGACTGCGTCCCTTTGCAGGGTCTGGGACAGAGTCCCGGCGGA
>JAUMVH010000049.1 GCA_030530245.1 Ruminococcus sp. | reverse complement strand
ATGATGGGAATGGTAGAACTAGTCGATTTATAAGTAGCTATCTATTAACGTCAGAGCTTGAACCTCTAATGGGTTATCGCCTTTCTTATACAATTAAAGAAAACATCAATAAGTACCTAAAAGCATTTAAGATATGCAATGATCCCAAGAATAAAGGGGATATCACACCATTTCTATTTATGTTTTTGGATATTATTCTTTTATCCACCGAACAGCTCGTTGAGTCTCTACAAGCCCGCCTTGAAATGCTTAACACTTATAGCGGAATCATTCCAAAACTTCCTTTAGGCGAAAATAGCAAGCATGGAGATTTGTATTATCTTCTCGTGCAAGCAACCCTCTTTTCGGAATTAGGTATATCGACATATGATTTATTAGATATATTGAAAATTACTCGTTCAACTCTGAATAGCCGCTTGAAACAGATTCCAGACGGGTTATTGATAATCAAAAAAGAAAAAAACAATAAATTCTATTCTCTTGATTTACGTCTTGTTGATGAAAAATTAATGGCGGAATACACTAAAGCTCCCTCCGAGGATTGAACCTCAGAGGGAGCATTATTATGCGTATTTTACCGAATTATGCACGTTACTGCTCCTCGAGCAGACCCGTGAAGAGATGGTCGTCGTACTTTATCGTGACCTCCATTTTCTTCTTGGCGGGTGTGGGAGCTGTCGGACGGTATCCGTCGTCGTAGGTACCGCCCTCGACGTTGGGAATGCCCGAAATTGCGCATACGTCGAGCGCCGTGCCCGGTGACATCGACGTGCGTATGCAGTAGTGGCAATGGCTGCCTGTGCTGTAGCCTGTGCTGCCCTCAATGCCGATGACGTCGGTTATCTTCACCTCGTCGCCGACCTTGCAGCGTATCTCCGAGAGGTGACCGTAGTGGTAGTACCTCCCGCCCGCGAGAATGACCACGTACTGCCCGAAGCCCTCGCTGTGATTTGCGGAGTTCTGCCAGCCCGCAAATACGACTTTGCCCGTGGCGGTCGCGTGTATCTCCTTCGAGTCGAGACCCACGAGGTCGAGTCCGTCGTGAGCCGCGCCCTTGTACTGCTGTGTAACCTTGAATTTGCCCATGTATGGACTGTTCATACTATTTTTCCTCCTTATTTTTCTCGTGCTGTGTACCGAAGTAAAAACCGATTATCATCGTATATATCGTCATAAATATCTGCGGCTCTATCTTGCCGCATACTGCAAGATATGTAAATGCCGCCGTCAGCGTGAATGTGACGATGGTCTTCACGTCGATGAGCTTAGTTAGCTTTTCTTTCATGGTTATCACGCTCCAAATCGTCGAGGCGGTGATTTACCACCTTCAATTTTTCCTCGTGCACCTGATCCCGTTCCTCGAGGCGGAAGGTGCGCTCAATGAGGTTGTTGTACTTCTCCTGCTTTTTTTCGAGCTGCTCAATGCGGTAGTTTGTGAGCTTAGAGCTAACGAGTATGCCGCCGAGAGAGCCGCCGAGAGTTCCAAGCAGAGAGAGCACCGATATGATGACTTCCTTTTCCATTCTGCCCCTCCTTACGTTGGGTTTTCCAGCGCGTCTAACTGCGCCTCTACTACCGCGTGCGGTATGGACTTCGTCGGTCACGTCGACTATATCATCTGTCATTCCCTCGAGACGCTCCCCGAGGGTATCAGCCGTGCCCCTCGCCTCCCGCACCTCCGCGATATTGTCGTTGATGTCGCTTGTTGCGTAGGTTTGCATACGTCTTGTTTCGTCAGCCATTGCTTATATCCTCCTTTAGTACATATACCCGCGCCCCGTCGCAGTCGAGCACCGCCTTGCCGTCGCAGTCGTAGAGCTGCCCGTATCGGTCGTCTGGGTACCGTTCTATCACGCAGCCCTCGGGGAAGCTCGTCTCATCATAGGTGCAGTCCGCTGCTATCTTCACGCGCTGGAGAGCCGTGCCCTTGAACGCCGTCGGTCCGATAGTCTTGACGGATATCGGCACGCGAACCGAAGCGAGAGAGGCAGCGTCCTCGAAGGCGCCGAGTGTTACTGTCGGTTCGACGTAGAGAATACTCATCATCTTATGAGTATACGGAGCGCCGCCATTATTCTCGTCTATTCGCCATATACCATTGGGATAAGGTTTTACAAGACCCTTACGCAAAACAGGCATCGCGCTTGTTGGAGACGGAACATCACCGTTCCAATACCAGTTGTAGTCGGGCATACTATCACCCTCCTATCAAGAAGCCGTTGTTATATAGCCACGAGTGTCCGCTTCCTTCATCGTCCTTGTCAAAGAGCTGTGCTTCATTAGCGGCATGAATAATGTTCGCGTGTTGCCAGTTTGACGCTACTATTTTATCGTCATTAACTGCTACCTTTCCGCGCTGATAACTTGATGCGGTAATTCTACTCGATTCAAAATTTATTATGCAATCGGTTATATCATCGCCCCACGCCGCAGAACTTACGGTCGGTTCAAGCTTGCCGTATGCGTAACAACAGTTGAAATCGTAACTTGTGTGGTAGTATTTAACATCAACGTCATAATAAATATTTGTTTGCTCAACCTTGTTAGAAGACATACCCGATTCAACGCTGTTGCCCTTTGCCATAATCGAAACACTTGAATTTTTTACATTAAAAGCGCTTAATGTTAGAGTTCCATTATTATTGGTCGAATTAAGGATAACGTTTATAACTGAATCGTCGATTGTAGTATAATAGGCATAGTTACCAAAAATGTTGTTTACGCCACTTGCAACAAAATTTTTCAAAATCAAGCCTTTTATCATCAAGGACGTTGCGTCAAAACTTGCAATCGGATAACTCTCTACCGACCTTTCTATATTAGCCAACGTCCAACCGTTGAAGTCTATATTAAGCCGTATTGACAGAGCCGTACTCGGAAACTCAGTATTATTGAAGTCTATCGTGGTTAATGATGAGTCGTACTGGCAGAAAATATCATTATACATATACAACTGCGTTTCGGCATTTACCAGCTCACACTGATAAGCGTGAGAAGCTCCCGTTTTTGCGAATAATTCGTCATAGGTTGATACAATAAACGGGTCTGTTTGTATGCCGCTACCTGTTATTTCACGGGACGGATTTGCAAACTTCATATATTTGTTGTTATAGGCGGAATCGGCGTTATAAGCAACGAAATCGTCCCAGTTATCGACTACAATAGGTTCCGCCCAGCTGTCCCCTGCTGCCATAATATCACTCCTTTACTTTATTTCCTCGGCACCGTCGGGGATAGCGACGGACTCGATATCCGACTCCGCGAAGGAGCCGCTGCCGATGATGTGCACGTCGTTGCCGCCGAGCTGCTGAGGTATCTTCGGCATGGTGCTCTCGCCGATGTACTCGTCGACCGTGTCATCGTGATAGCGGTAGTCCGCAGTCGTAGTCGGGTCGCCGATGTACTCGGCTATCTGCTGGCCTATCACCGCGCCCGTGATACGCTCTATAGCAGCATTGCCCTTTGCTTCGACGGTTATCCTGTGGACGCCGTCGGAGAGGCTCAGAGGCACTGACAGCGACACTGTGCGCCGCTCGTCTGCCGCGACCGTATCCGCCGAGTAGACTGTCTGCATGACACCGTCGACGAGGATTCTCAGCTCGTTCTCGGCTGCCGTTGTGCCGTGGAGCACGGCTGTTATCTGCACGACCACGACCACAGGCTCAGCACACGCGATGAGGAGCTCGCCGAGCTCTTTTAGCTGCTGTCCTATGGTCTCATAGCCGTAAAAATCGAGGTCGAGCATGACCCACGAGGCGGTATGTACCACGGTACTGCCCGCCCCCGAGCTTCCGCCCGCGGAGCCCGAGCTGCCGACCGATGAGTAAGCCTCGGTGCCTGCTCCCGCGGAGATGAGGGTCTGCGGTCCCCGAAACTGCCACACGATGCCCGTCACCAAAAACCGCGAGGTCGTCTCGCCGTTGATACCGCCCGAGAGCGTTACCATGTCGCCGAGGTCGAGCGTCGGGTCGCCGTAGTAGTCTATCTGACCGGGGACCCAGACGCCGACATCTGCGAGGCTATCGAGGATACGGCTGAGATTTGCACTAAAGCTGTACGAGTCTTCGGGGCCGTCCTCCACATCGGGTGATGGCTGATGTAAATACGTATTGTCCGACAGGTCTATACTGAGCCCTGTGTTTGCAGTATATGCAGTGTCTTGCTTGATGGTAGTACCCCACCTGCCCGTATACGATACCGCAGATACGCGTATGCTGTACTCTGCGAGGTCAGCCTTAAAACGCTTTCCCGCAGGAATGGTCGGCACGGTTGAGTTGTCCCCGTATTTTCGGAAGGCAATGTTACCGCTGCGGTCTATGTAGGCGAGGCAGCCGAGGAACTGTGCCATAGCACACAGTTCAGCCCTGCAAGTCGGATAGAGTGCGTTTCCGTACGCAGCATTTCCGCGGAGCGTTCTTCCCGCAAGGGCTTCGAGCTGCTCTATGGTCTGTGCAAACTCCAAGCCTGTGAGCTCCTCTATCTCCTTCACTCGCGTGTTAAATGTGAAAAATCCCGCTCCTTCAGAGGGGATGGATACATCAAGCTTTGAGGTGTTGTCTATCGCATTTATCGTGATAGAATTCTGCGAATCACGAACAGGTTCGGTGATGTTCCATGTTCCAAGCGGTACCCATTCGCTGCCTGCACCCTCAACGCTAAATGCAAGCACAATCCTGCCGCCTCTGAGGTCAGTTCTCGCCAACTCGGGCACGCCGAGAATCTTGACGCTCATAGTGCTCGTATAAAGCTGCCCTACGCCAAAGCAATCAGGCGAGGTTGTACATTGTCTTGTAAACTGTGGCTTACTTATATTATCGGCGGAAAGTCTGTAATACTCTCCGCCGCCGACATCGGACACCACGCCTCTTATCCTTTGGGCGGCACCTGACTCGAGGAGCTGCCTGAACTCCGCTGATACTTCATACATCAGCTACCCCTCCTTGTCTCAATCAAATTGAAGGATAACCGATACTTGCGACCGCTCGGCGTTCCGAGCGGCACTTTCTTGCGGTCAGATGCGTACATTTTACGCGATACATACGGACTCCAAGGTGTACTGTCCTCCGTATTTGTCTCATCAAAAAATACGACGGTAAAGTCGCCGCCGACGATGAGCGAATCTATGTGCCTTATCTGTGCCGCCGTTCCAACGAATTCGAGCTCTATCGTGTAAACGCCTTTTTTGATGAGGTAGAGGAGCATATCTCCCGACTCGGCAGAGCGCCCCGACTGGTCTGAGTAGAGGTCACTCTGACTTATCTCACACATAGTAGGCTCGAGTACAGGGTCGCCGCCGTTGATTGACTGTATTATCGTTGCCATGCTTAGCCTCCTCTGTTCCTCGCGTCTTCGTTTACTATTTTGATAACTTCGCGATGATACGCCGCACTATTCGGATAGAGATACGTATAGACGACTACTTCCTTCGGACCTGCTCCACCCGCCTCAGCAAGTGCCTCGAGCATTGCCTTTTTCATTGCGCTGACAGGAGATACGACCTCTGCCTCACGCTTGTTATCACCAAGCACCGCGAGAAATTCGCCGTAGTTTGCTGGTACAACGGTTCCCTGTGCGAGATACGGTATTCTCGGAATATCAATAGAGCCGATATCGAGGTGGAAGGACTTGCCGCCGATACCGGGAACCCAACTCGGAATATCAATATCAAAATCGCCGACAAAGTCGCTGATTTTGTTGAAAATCTGCTCCAAGCCGTTGATAAACAAGTTGAGCTCGCCTATTAGGAGATTGAGCGGTATCTTGGCTATACCAGCAAATGCGTCCCATGTGCCCTTGAAGATGTCCTTGATACCGTCCCAAGCTCTCTCCCAGTCGCCTGTGAATACGCCTGCCACAAACTTCACAACGCCCGTCAGAGCCTCTATGATACCGCTTGCTACGTCGATGATATTACCGAGCACCGAGCCGACAATATCAATAATCGTGCCAAACGTTTTCATGAGTGGCGGTCCGAACTCCTCTATCATCCACTTGACAATAGGCGAGATAAACTCATTGTAGATGTCAAGCGCTGCCTGTATCCACTCGCCGACGAACTCGAGGAGATTATCGACAAGAGGCTGTAGGTGCTCGTCCCATATTTCATCGGCTTTCGCCATGAATTTATCGAACAGTGGTTTGAGATAATTGTCCCAAGCCGCAAGGAACGTATTCTTGGTATTGTTAATGGCTGCGCGGAGCTTCTCGAATATCGGGTGACCGTATTTATCCCAGAACTTCTTGAACGTCGCCATAAGCTTCTGCCACTTGTCCATTATCCATTCAAGGACAGGCTTCGCGGCTTCGTCCCAAAGCTTGTTGAAAACTTCGTCGATATTAGTGTAGAATTCGTCGAATGTTTTGATTGCCTCTGTTGCGAATTCCGTCAACATCGGCAGTCCTGTTTCAAGGTAGGTCTGTAAAAACGGGAATATAGCTATATCCCAAATGTCACCGAATACATGGATAAACGTGCCAAGAAGCCCGACGAGAATATCTCCTATCAGAGTAAATGCCGCCTGCAAGAGTGGCGTAAAGTATGTATTAAACCAATCTGCAAATGGACCCGCAAGGCTCTTGATATCCTCAAATATTTGCGCAAATTTAGCCTTAAGTTCACCTACACGCTCTTTAAGCTTGTTCCATATCTCGGTGAATTTCTCGCCAAAATTTTCCTGTAGCCACGTAGTGAAGCCCGAAAGTGTGCTTTTTAGCCTATCAATAAATTCAGTAATTTTATTTTCTGAATCCTCGGTCTCGACCTGTGGCTTAATGGTCTGCGGCATAGCAGACGCCGCGCTGCTCGCCCCTGCGCTCTCGTCGTTATTAGACGATATCGTATTGAGCTGGTCGAATGCCGCAAGGCTGCCCTTCTGAGCCTTTTCGGTCTCCTTGACAGCGTCTGTTAGCGCGTTTTGGTTATCAACAGCCTGCGAGATATTATCCGCTACAGCCGCCGTATTTCCAAATTCGACGCCAAAGAGCTGAGAGAGCGCCGAGACAGCCATCTGAGCCTTTTCCGTGAGGTAGGTCAGTGCTGCCGTGAGCTGCTTGACTGCTGCCGTTGCAACGTAGAGGACGGGCTGTCCCACTACCGCAAGAAGCTGTCGCCATGCCTCTTTGAGGTTGCCGAGAACGTTCTCCCAGCCGTCAGCCTCACGGGCTGCTTGCCCTTCAGCGCCCGACAGAGCATTCGCGTCCTTGACCATTTGTAACAGCGTCAGCTGCTTTTGCGCCTCTGAGAGGTCTTGGAAGGATTTGCCGTACAGCTTCATCGCCGCGGCGTTTCGGGTGTACTCCGTAGCCGAGAGACCGAGTGCCGCGTCGTTCGCGTAATTACCCTTGAGGAAGGATTTCAGCGTCTCGGAAGTGTCCTCGAGGCTCCTGTCATAGTATGCAGCACTGTCGGCTGCGACCTGTAGAGCCTCATCCATCATGTTGAGCGCCTGCGAGCTGTCCATGCCCGAAGTCTTTGCGAAAGCGTAGATAGATGTTCCTGTGCTTCTGAGACGTGTCTCGAGTATGCCGCTCTGTTCCGCTACTCGTTCTATAGCGCCCTCTGCGGACTGCTGCATTATGCCGAAGGTCTGCGTGAGCTGAGAGTTCGCCGCGTTGACCTGAGCCGCGCTTTCAAGAGCCTGCCTGCCGAATGCTATAATCTCCTTGACGCCGAAGCTGATACCCGCAGCCGCGACAAGTCCCTTGACCTTGCCAAGCATACTCGACATCGTTTTGAGAATATCATCACACGAGCCATTGACAGAGCTCCCTGCGTTCTTGCTTGCCTTCTTGAATGCCTCTGAGACCTCCTCGGAGGTCTTTTTTGCACCCTTGCCAACATTGTCGATGGAGTCCTTCGTTTTATTGATGGGCTTCGGGTCTGCATCTACTTCAACGACTATCGAAACTGACTTCTCAAGCTCTCGTTTCTTTGCTTCGAGCTCCTCAAGCTTGGCTTTGACTGTATCAATCTTTTCGAGTCGTGTGTAGTCCTTCATAGCAGCGTTGGCATCCTTGTATTCGCCATCACTGTTGAGGAGAGCCTCATCTGTCGCGCTCAGCATTTCAAGCGCTTTTTTCAGCACAGCTATTTTCTGTTCGAGCTCACTGAGCTCTGACTCCGCGGCTGATGTATCTATCTGTGGCGAAGGAATATCCTTGACCGCTTTTTCTGCCTCTTTGGCAGCTTGCTCTACCTCCGATGTATCAACTGTCACGTCGACCTTGACAGGTTCAGGGGTAAGCTCAGCGACTTCTGCCGCAGCTTCCGTTACCTCCGAAGTATCAGCCTTGACCTCTACCGTAGGTATACCTGTTATTGCGGCGCTGATACTTTTCAGCACACTCAGGAGCTCATTCAGACAATTTTCGATTTTGTCAATACCTGCTTCAAAGGCTTTTGTGTCAAGCTTTGAATCAAAATTAAGATGTCCGTCAACTGCCATTGACCCTCACTCCTTTGCGGAGCTTCGGGCACACGGGGTACGCTGTGAAGCTACTCGATAAATATATTTTTTGTCTTGCACCGCCTGCATACAAGACTGATTATCCCGCGAAATCGCCCGATAAAAAGAGTCCTGCCGCAGCGGCGACAATTGTATTTTCTCATATCAGTGTTTTGAGGAACTCTTCCGTCTCGTCGATTGCCGCCTGTTCCTCGGCGGTACGCAGGACGATGAGTTCCTTGTTCTTCTTGTAGAATTCTCGCTCGGACTTGTCAAGCTTTTTGCCCTTGCCGAGCTTTTTCCTGATGTGCACGGTCTGTGCAAACAGCCCCTCGCCTATCTCTCCAAACGCCCCGAGGAACGTCCACCAGTGCAGGAACGGCAGTGAGCGAACGTCGAGAGCGCCGAGGGTCTTGCTGACCGCAGGCATTACCATAGATTCGTCGTGCTTCCAGTCGAGGAGCCTTATGCCCTCGGGAGCAGATTTCGGCATATCGCCGCCGTCAAGAAACCAGTATGCCTTTTTTATAGCCTCCTCAGTCATATCGACCGATATTGTAACGGTGTAGAGCCGTTTCAAGCACACATACGCCTTTTCCTCGTCAGTGAGCTCGTTGTCGGTCAGCGCCTCGAATATCCTGAGTGCATTTCGGAAATCCGCATTAATGGGCAGTTCTCGACCGCCTACGCTGAGCGATTCGGGGAGCTGCCCTATCATGTGATAAGCTGTGCCATCAACTGGCGCTTCTGCTCGGGAGTAAGCCCACTTACATCGGGAAGCTCGCCGAACGGCTTTGTCATGCCTGCTATAGGCTTTGATACAGGTGCTACTGTTACGGGGTCGAGATACTTGCTGACCTCGGGACGTATCTCAGGCTGTTTCAGCTTTGCCGTCATCATTGCTGCCTCTATATCCGCCTTGATAACAGGCAGGAAGGCGTCGAAGAACTCGAAAAGGAGAAGCTTACCATTTGTGGCAAGCGTCAATACGCTCGCGCTGCCGAGCACAGGCGTGCAGATATCGGAACCGAACGCTTTATTGATTACCTCGCGCACCTCTGAGTCGAACTGAACGAGTTCCTCAGCGGAAGGGGCTTTTTTGTACTTCCCGACGAGCTCCTTTGTCTCCTTCATAGCCGTTTCAACGCGCTTGAGGAGATTCATATCGGAGAGGCGAATGCGTATAACGCGCTGCTCGTCATTATTTATCGCATATTCCTTGTAGCCTTCATCAAAATTTATGGATTTCATATTGTCATTCCTCCAAAAAGGTAGGGGCGGAATATCCGCCCCCGTATCTTATGTGGTCGCTGTGAATGTGGGTACCTTGTTTGCTGTTAACGTCGCCGTTCCCGGAACTCTGTTTCCACAGAAAGTGACTGTATAGGGTATGCGGACACCGCCCTGAGCGCCGCCGTAGCTTGTAGGCTTCACGATGACATCCTCTACCCACGCATCGAATGGACCTGTCGTCTTATCGACGATCACTTCGAGGACCTTCGTCTTGCACTCGTCGCCTGTGAGGCGGTTCATTGCGATGTTCTTTATCTTGGTGTAAAAATCACCGTTGGAAGGGTCAGCGTAGTAGGTATCCACGTCGAAGCTCGGCGAGTATCCCGTATCTACGACGGACGTCTCGTCGAGTATGTTCTTGATTGTTTCGGTGTCGGGGTTGAGCTCGACGGACATATCCTCTACGTCCGCGCCTATAAGACTCCAAGCGGCAGCCGAGCCGCCGAAGCTTGCGTCGACATAATGTATAAGGGCGCCTCTTTTGAGCTTGCCCACTGTATTAGTTTCAGGCATATCATTATCCTCCTCTTCAGTATCGTTTTCATCGTCACCGCCCGAGCGCGTAGGCTCGGCGGTTTCATCTTCTGTGCTCTCTAAGAGCTCGTCTTTTTCAGGCATAGTATACCTCCTTATGCGTCGACTGTGTATTCGGCTATAATTTGCAGCTGATACTGCACGCCGTCCTGCTCGTTCTCCTGCGGTACGTTATACAGCATACCATTCGAGGCTGTGAGCTTTTCGAGCTTTCCTGTGTATGTGATTCCGTCGACAACGGACTCCACTTCACTACCCGTCTGTTCTTTCAGCCACAACCCAAGCTCGAGCAGAGCAGAGCTATTATTTAGCCGCTCGTAGTCATTGATAGAGCTGTAGGTCGTGTAGAGCATAAAGCTGTGCTGTCTTCGTTGGTCGCCGAGAATGTTCTCGCTGATGAGCTCGTCACCTGTGGAGCTGAGACCGTAGCTTGTCGGCTCAGGGTCGGCAAAGTCGATATGCACGGAGTTGCAGACCTCGGATATTTTCGGAAAGCTCTCCAGTATCGAGTGTACTGTTTCGATTATGTTCACTTCGCTTTACCTCCCATTATCGCGGCAGCTCCACGAAGAATCGCGGGTCCGTGCTTTTTCTTCATTACCTCGAACCATAGACGCTGAGCCTTCGGGTGTCTTGTCTTATTGTATTGCAGCTCGCGATTCGTCGGATGTTTTTTCTTAGGAGAGAAAAAGCCGACAAGAACGCCGTTCTCGAATATCGGGAGATTCGGTCCATACACAACACCATAGTACTGATAACGGGCGTATGGGCTGTTGTATACGATGTGTCCGCTGCCTATCTTGGTGCCGAGTGTAGCTGACTTGTATAAGATGCCGTTTCTCATTGGTGTGAAAGGCGTCATAAGCTTTATACACGAGGCGTCGATGAATTTTTGAGCGTCTGTGAACTTCTTGGGAATACTCTTTTCAAACTCGCCCCATGAAATATCTGCCGTTATCCCAGCCTTCTTTGTCTTTGCAGCTTGTTTCGGAGCTATTGATTCGTTATAGATTTTCAGCCACTTTTCATCAGGCTTCCAGCTCATATCATCACCTCGCGATAATCTCAATATGCGGCAGTCCACCATATCGCCCGTCGTTCACAGCCTTCACCACGGCGAACTGCGGATATTGCTCGCGGAACTGCTTCATACTCGCAGAAACGTTCTGCTGCGTACTCGTATCAAACCCGAATTCAAGCGTACCCTTCACGACGATATCGCCCGCCTTCGGAACGTACTCGCCGCTGTATATATATACGGTCACGCTGTCGTTGACCTGCCTGCCGTTTTTGGTGACTGTAGCGCCACGGCTGTCGTTCCAGTACACATCGGTGATGATGTGCCGCGTATAGGTATTTTTCTCGTAGATGGTGCAGTCTGCATTTTTTAACATACCCGCACCCCCGAGTACAGCAGCCCTGTATTGCTGAGCCACTTGTAAATGCATTCCTTCTGCGAGCCTCTGAGAGCCGTTTTCCGAGCCTCTGAGCTTTCGTAGGATTGAGACCAACCCTGCACGCTCTCGCTCGAAATACCGTCCTTCTTGGACGCCTCAGAGGTATCTGCTGCATACATCTGCTCAACGAGCTCGCAGCAGCAGTATTTTACCTCTTCGGGAACGCTGTTCTCGCTGACGTTACCGTGCGTGTACTGCTTTATGAGAGCACTTGCCTGTCTTGCGTAAAAGGTAAAGTCCGCAGCCGTGACAGCCGCAGACTTCCCTGCAAGGTATTCGCTTGTATAAAATTCATAATCCGCATAAGCTGTCACAGCTCAGACCTCCTCTCAGGTACTCGCGGTGAGTGTCACAGTCTTAGTGACTGCCGAGCTCGCGACTGTGATAGTCTCCGTCTCGGTCTTGTAGCCCTTCATCTTGATTGTCGCGGTGTAGCTGCCTGCGGGGAGGTTAAATACCGCCTGACCGCTTGCATTGGTCTTGAGACGAGCACCCTGAACGTCAACAACAGCGCCTTCGATTGCGTTGTTGCTGCTATCCTTTACCGTAAAGGTCACAGTCTTAGTCGTCATAGGAGACGCAGGCTCAAGGTACGCGAACGGGCAGCCTGTACGGTCGCCGTCGAGAGCCGTCGCGGGATTAGGCAGAGCCCAACCCATACGGAATACGACGCGGAGCGCGATCATATCCTGCTGTGCAAGGTTATAGATAATGTTGCCGTTAGCAGGGTCCTGAATAACGCTCTCGGTGAGAATCTTGACCGTTATGTCCTGCCTGATGGCGTATACAGCCTGTGAGAAGTCGCCCGCTACGAGCTGAGCGATAGTCTTGTCGAACGAGCCGTTTGCGGGGAAGTACATAGGCGCACCATCGAGTGCGTAGTTTGTATTGCCCTGCATACTTGTATTGTAGATGGGCTGACCGTTGTCGTCGCGGAGTCCTCTGAGCTTTGCTCTCATACCCCTCGAAGCGACAACGCCGTTTACAGCGTAGCCAAACTCCTCAACCTTGTTAAATACGCCGCTCTCGCCGAGGAGTGCACCGTAAAGGTCGCTCGAATTGGCGACGTTATTGCCTGCCTGACGTGCGCGGACGATGATACCTGCGTCCCACTCCGCGGGTCTGTTTTTGTCAAAGATGATAGCCTCGTCGACTCTCTTGCCGATAGCCTCGATGACACGGGGAGTAACCTCGCCCATGATGTCAAACTCGGCATCGTCAAGGACAGCCTCGGGAATAGGTACGATAACAGCCAGCTCCGCAGCAGTGATGAAAACGTTATCCCACGCCTGCTCGGAAGTCTGCTTGTAGCCTGTGTCACCGTTTACCCAGTAAGCAAAGGGGAGCACGTCAAGGACGCGGATCCTCGTCTGCTTGCTTGTCATGTTCGGGAGCTTGCGGGCAAGTCCCATGAATGTCGACTGAGCGGGAGCCTTCTGGAATATTTCGGGAACGACCTGTTCTCTGATGAGAGCCTCAGCCTGCTCTCTCGAAATCATGTTGTTTGCGGGCATAATTTTACCTCCTTATTATGCGTTGCGTCCGAAGAGGCTTCTCAGAGCCTCGTTCGCCTGTGTCTTGGGAGCGTCTGTCTTCGGGTCAGCTCCGGGAGTCGAGCTTATCACTCGCGGTACCTTTGTATCCGCAAACAGATATGCTTTATCCTTCTTGACCGCCTCGAATGCCGCCTTGACGTCTGCTTCCTGATTTTTTGAGGCTTTGAGCTTATCAGCGTCGAGGAAGGGCAATACAGCCTTTACGTCGTGAGCCTTATACTCCGCCGCGAATCTGCTGACCATGTCATTAAAGTCACGGTCGGCGAGCGTCTTCGTGTACTCCGCTTCCTTTGCAGCAAGGTCGCCGTTGAGCTTGGTTATCTCGTTCTGCAACTTCGTTACATCGACGCCCTCGAAGCCCTTGAGCTTCTCTTTTGCTTCGTCGAGCTGTGACTTGTACCCGTCTGCCTTCTGCTTCTCGCGGTTGATATCGTTGCCGTTCTCGGTCATTATCTTGTCGATAGTGTCCTTCTCGAGCCCTAAGCCCTCTAAAAAATCTCTTTTCATTGATGATTCCTCCTACATTTTTTACGTGTTTATATCACTATGGGCTGACAGTTTAACGCCGTATCAGAGGGCATAAAAATAGCACTTGCCGCCGACATTGGTGTCGGTCGCAAATGCTTGTGAGCGTCATTCGGTTATTACGACGTTCTCGAACTTCTTATAAGCATCGAGATACCATTCGTGCTTATCGCCGTTATATGTCAGCTCATAGTACATACCGTCACACAGTGTACTGGAGATAAGATACTTCCAGTTCTGCAAGGCTTTGCACTTCCAGACCGTATAAACTTCAAAAGGCGGAACAGTATCCGTCTTGTCGAGGTGTGCAAGTATATAGTCTCTGACTATTTTCAGCGCTTTCTCGTCCATTCTCTCACCTCCCTCAAATAGGTATAAGAAAACCGCCTTGTTATGGGCGGTTTAGCGTATTATCTTAGGCGGAAAAATATCATTGTTTATATAGCCCTTTTCGACAAGCTGCTTGAAAAGCTCAATTTGTTCAAGCTCAATCGGATTATCTGTTTCAAGAAATCCGATAATTTTATTGTTTTCAAGAATATGCAGCTCATTCGATAAGAAAGGCTTTATACATAAATCAAGATATTTCTTGTAACTGTTTCTTATGTTTTCAGGCACGTTATCTTTAAGCAGGAAAAACATACCATATTGCATCGAACGCTTATTTTTCACAGCGTATTCGATACATTCTGTATACCAATTATAAGGGTTTTCAATCATTTTTGACCACCTGCAATCTCATATAGCGCTCTTTTTCTTTGCGAATGTTACCTCTAAAATCCTTGACTTCGATTTCTCTTTCGCCTGCGTCAATAACTTTATACGCAGTATTCTTGTCAATGAGAAATTCAAATTCCGCAGGGTGCTCGGAAATTTTGTAGATATAAGCACCTTTGGTATAACGTGGGTCAGCGACTATTTCAAGCGTCGTACGATTTGAGCTGCCGTATCCGAATGGCAGCATTGTATCTGAACATACTGTTGCGCTTGTAAAGCCCTTCTCAACAAACGTCTTTCCAATAGCCTTTTGCATATCTTCAACAGAAGACGTCGAGCCTGTTATGAAATCCACATTGCTAACAGAACGCCGTAATTTCAACGTCTCGTTTAGTTTGAATTTAGATAATTCAGAGGATATTCCCTCAGAAATTCTTTCATACTTTGATTGGTCGAAAGCTGTGCCATAGCGCCGTTTTACTTTTTCAAGCATTTCACCGCCACGAAGAACACCATTCACTGCCTCATAAGAACCACCTGTATACTCGAAAATATTAGGGTTATCCTGCCTTGTGAATGATACACCGCTATTTGCGTTATAATAATTATTCTGCCATTTTTCAAAATCTTCTAAGTCATTAAGAGATAGCTTTCTACTTTTTTCTTCAATTATATCACTCTTTGAGGATTTGTCAACAGCCGAATTATGAATATCAACTTTGTTTTGACTAAGCAGCTCCTGCCTTTCCTCGTCCGTGACTTTGTTGGTGACTTTTG
>JAUMVH010000265.1 GCA_030530245.1 Ruminococcus sp. | reverse complement strand
GGCTGAATCCGGCCCCGCAGCAGAGTTTCAACATAAACGAATATACTACCCGTGAGACTGAGATAATCCGTTCGCAGCTCTGGTACAGAGGAGACGCAAACGAGCTGTTCCAGTTTTTCCATCAGCTTAACGGCGTACAGGGCAGCTTCTGGGGGAGCGTGCCTTCTGACAGCTCTGTTCGTAAGGTACACAGCGGTATCCCTGCGATAATCGCGGACACTCTGGCATATATTGTCAAGTCGGATATGGACGGCATCGAAGCTCCCGACGAGTGGGACGACATTGCCAAGAACATTGACTTTGTCGGAACTGTGGGAAAAGCTATCATTGATACGCTTGTCGAGGGCGACGGAGCTTTCCGAGTATCTGCTGACGGCGACAAGATAGAACTCGGTTTTGTCGGAGCTTCACGCTGCGAGTATGAGGACAATGAGGTCATTATACATACGGAATACTCGGCAAAAAAGCGTACATATATGCTATCGGAGCGTTACGGTAAGGGCTTCATTGAGAGCAGGCTGTACGACGAGAACGGACACGAAGTCCCGCTCAGTACAGTACCTGACCTCATGAAGGTTCAGCCATACATCGTGTTCAACGGGGGCTACTGCCTTGCAGTTCCGCTGAGGTTCTATGCTTCCAAGAAGTACAAGGGGCGCGGGAAGTCGATATTTGACGGCGGAAAGTCTGACTGCTTCGACGCACTCGATGAAGTCATATCGCAGTGGTGGGACGCAGTGAGACAGGGCAGAGTCAAGCAGTATATCCCTGAGAGCATGATGCCGCGCGATCCGAACAATGGAAGCCTTCTTGCACCGAATCAGTTTGGAAATAACTATATATCCGTCAGCGCTCCGCTCATTGAGGGCGTGAACAATCAGGAGATAAAGACAGTACAGCCTGAGATCAAGTATGAAGCATTCGTGAGCGCTTATATGAACGCTTTGCTGATGTGCTTGCAGGGGCTTGTGTCTCCGGCAACTCTCGGCATTGACGTCGGCAAGATGTCCAGCGCAGACGCTCAGCGCGAAAAAAAAGACGTGACCGGGCATACTCGGAATACTATTACAGCGGCTCTTGAAAACGTTTTGCCGAAGGTCATCAATGCCGTGTTCATGACGCTCGATAATATACACAATACGGAGCCTATCGAGCGCGAAGTGACCGTCAGCTTCGGCGAGTACGGAGCTCCCGACTTCGACAGCCGCGTCGAGACGGTCGGCAAGGCGGCGACCTACGGTATCATGTCAACAGAGACGCAAGTCGACGAACTCTGGGGAGGCAGCAAGGACGACGAGTTCAAGGCTGCCGAGGTACAGCGCATCAAGACGGAGAAAGGCATCATGGCAGTCAGTGAACCCAGCGTAGGCGGTGAGCCGTAATGCTCAAGCCCGAGGATATCGCTGCTATCTTTGAGTGGATAGAGCTGCTCCTGATAGCTTCCCTCAAGCGCAACCTCGCCCGGCATAAGGAAGAGGAGGAGCAAGAGGGCTTTACGTGGTCAGCTTGGCAGGCGGAGAAGCTCCGCAGCGTGAACATCTTCCGCAGGCAGTGCAAGGCAATAATGGACAGGTACACGGACGTCATCGACAGCGAGACGCGTCAGCTCCTCGAGGAGCAGTTCGAGGAGGGCATGAACGGCGCTATAAAGGAGGCAGAGGAAGCGGCAAAGGAAGAAAAGCCGCAGACGCCACCTGTTACGCCGTCCGAAGAACCCGCTGAAGCTCCGCAGGAGAAATCCGTGCCGACACCGCCCACGAAGACGGAAACGAACGGAACCGCTCCGTCTGAGGAGCAGGAGCCTGTAAAGGTCAAGGCGGAACCCGTGAAGGACGATGCGGAAATTGTAAAGGACGAAGTGGAGCCCGAGCCGCAGTTCTTCGGCGTGGATAAGTCCAAGACGGAGAAGCTCATCGAGGACGTCACCCACATCGAGAAGCAAGCCGAGACAGCCGCCCTGCGTATGACTGACGATGTCTACCGTCAGACCGTCAACCGCGTACAGCTCGCGATGAGCACGGGCAGTATCACCTACGCAAAAGCTGTAGATATGGCGGTCGCGGACTTTCTCGCGCAGGGTATCAACTGTATTGAGTATCGGGGCGGCAGGCGCGTCAATATCGCAGACTACGTCCGAATGGTGCTCCGTACCACCTCCACTCGTGCCGCATTGCAGGGCGAGTCCGAGGGCTGGAAGGCGCGCGGCTATGATACCGTGCAAGTCAGCTCCTACGGTATGTGCTCAAAGACCTGCCTGCCGTGGCAGGGGCGCGCGTACATCAACGATGCGTTCGCCGACTGGCAGGGCGAGACAAAGCTCGAAAACGGTATAAAATACGGCAAGTCCAACTACTGCGGCAAGTGGTTCCCGCTTCTGAGCAGTGCTATCGAGCATGGACTTTTTCACCCGAACTGCCGTCACGGTCTGAGCCTGCACATCGAAGGCGTGACGAAGCTCCCCGAACCTATGGATAACGAGGGCATCGAACGCCGTTACAA
>JAUMVH010000264.1 GCA_030530245.1 Ruminococcus sp. | reverse complement strand
TTATCTGGTCGCGGAGCTCGGAGTTGTCGATAGTGACCTCCCCGTATACCTCGTCGACGTATGAGGTAGTACCCTCGAGCGGCATTTTCTGGCGGATAACGTAGGGAACACCCGCCGCGAGGTTCTTCTCGACCTCCTCCTTGGAGAGGTCGCGGCAGTGACCGTCGTAGCCGCCTATGCCCTTGTCGTCCTTGAGCGACTCGAGGCGCTCGGGCGTGCAGAAGCAGTAGTAGGCGTGACCGCCCGCGATGAGCTTCTCCGCGTACTCCTTGTATATGGGGAGCCTCTCGCTCTGAATGTACGGTCCATGCTCACCGCCGACAGCGGGTCCTTCGTCGTAGTCGATACCCGTCATCTCGAGCGTTTTGAGGATAACGTCCACGGCTCCCTCAACGAAGCGCTCCTGGTCGGTGTCCTCGATACGGAGAATGAACTTACCGCCCTGCGACTTCGAGAGCAGGTACGAATACAGCGCCGTACGCAGGTTTCCGATATGCATGAAGCCCGTAGGAGACGGGGCGAATCTTGTTGTGATAGTTTTTGACATCTTTATTACCTCGCAGATTTATCTTTTGATGAAGTATTCCTCGTACCATACAAGGAAGGTGTATATCGTCCACACCTTGCGCCAGTTGTCGGAGTTTCCGCCGACATACTCGTCGTAGATAGCCTTTATCTCGTCGATGTTGAAGAACTCGGCGGCGTAGTCGCTATTGAACTTAGCTCTCACGTCGGCGTTGTAGTTCTCGTCCGCGAGCCATATCCTCACGGGCACGATGAAGCCGAGCTTCTTGCGGAAGGCTATCTCCTCGGGGAGCACCTTCGCCGCGGCAGTTCTGAACGCGACCTTGTTCTGCTCCTCGCTTACCTTGAAGCGCGACGGCATACGCGACGCGATGTCGAATATGCGCAGGTCGGTGAGCGGCATACGTATCTCGAGCCCTGCCGCAGTGCTCATCTTGTCGACGTTGAGGTAGATATCGCCCTCGAGCCATATCTGTATATCGACGTCGGACATCTTCGTGAGCGGGTCGAGTCCCTCTGTCTCGTCGTAGATGTACTTGACGAGGTTTATGGGGAGCACGTTCGGGTCGTAGCTTTTGAGTATGCGCTGTTTCTCGTCCTCCTTCATTATGTTGGTGTTGCCGACATAGAAGGTCTTGAGGTTGTCGCCGTATTTCTCGGCGTTGCGGTACATATTGTAGCCGCCGAAGAACTCGTCTGCGCCCTCGCCCGAGTAGCATATCTTGGTATGCTTGGCAGTCGCGAGACAGCCGAGCGTGAACACGATAGCGGAGGCGTCTCCGAGCGGCTGCTCCATATTGTACATCGTGAACGGCACGATATCGAAGAAGTCCTTGGGCTGTATATTCGCGACGGAGTGCTCGACGCCGAGGAGCTCCGCCGTCTTTGCGGCAACACGCGACTCGTCGAAGCGCTCCTCGTAATAGCCGCAGGAATCGGCTCTCTTGGCGTCGCTCATCGCGAGCACGTAGGAGGAATCGACTCCGCCCGAGAGGAAGGACTCGACCGTCTCGTCCTCGTCCTTGACCTCGGTGAAGATGTGCGAGAGGGTGGAGTGTATCTCGTCCGCCCACTCGTCGACGGTCTTGCTGTCATCGGGCTTGAAGGTGGGAGTCCAGTAGCGTCCGAGCTCGAGCCTGCCGCCCTTGAATTCGAGCCAGTGACCGGGCATGAGCTTCTTCACGCCCTTGAAGAAGGTGTCCTCGCCCGCAACGTAGGTGAGCGTCATATATATCTGGAGCATATCGCGGTTGAGCTCCTTGACAAAGCCCTCCTGCTCCATTATCGTGCGTATAGAGAGGCTGCAAAGAAGCCTGCCGTCAGCCGTCACGTAGTAGTAGAACGGCTTTGTTCCGAACTGGTCGCGGAGGGCAAATATCTTGTCCTCCTTCTCGTCGTAGAGCCAGAACGCGAACATACCGTAGATGTGGTCGCCCATCGTGCGTCCCCACTTCTCGTACGCCCTGACGATTATCTTCTTCTCGCATTCCTTTGCGGACAGTCCGCCGCCGATGCCGAGCTCCTCGCAGAGCTGTCTGCGGTTGCGGATATGTCCCCTGTACTCACGTAATTCTGCCATGTGTGTTCCTCC
This sequence comes from Ruminococcus sp., assembly GCA_030530245.1. Classification (GTDB taxonomy): domain Bacteria; phylum Bacillota; class Clostridia; order Oscillospirales; family Ruminococcaceae; genus Ruminococcus. The sequence continues at coordinate 386 of JAUMVH010000264.1, read as the reverse complement.
GTTCAAAATACTTCGTATATCTGCGGACGGTTCATCAGCTTGCCGAGCGCGTCCCTTACGTCTCCGCCCTCGAAGAGCACCTTGTTGAGCTGCTCCGTTATCGGCATCTCAACGCCGAGCTTCTGCGCGAGCTGGTGCGCGACCTTGCAGCAGTAGTAGCCCTCGACAGTGCCGACGCGCTTTACCGCCTCCTCGGGAGAAATGCCCTGTCCGATGAGAATGCCTGCGCGCCTGTTGCGGCTGTGCATACTCGTGCAGGTGACGATGAGGTCGCCGATGCCCGTAAGTCCGCTGAAAGTCTCGACCTTGGCGCCCGCAGCCCTGCCGAGACGCGCTATCTCGTGGATACCGCGTGTCATGAGCGCCGCCTTGGTGTTGTCGCCGTA
>JAUMVH010000048.1:1283-15465 GCA_030530245.1 Ruminococcus sp. | reverse complement strand
AGAAAAACGCCGCACATAGCGCGAAGGCCACCGCGTCCGCGAGCAGCAGCCACAGGAATCTCGATACGCTGTATGACCTGTACATCTGTCATCACCTCGGAATATCATATTCGCCGCATTTCGCGTTAATTCCTCCGAGAGAGGTTATTTTTTTCGCCGCGCGCGAATATGATATGATTAATGGAAATACTATTGATGAGCACGTCTCATCGACTGAGGTGAAAATATGACCCGATACCGTTTCAGATACAGTCCCAAACGCCGCAGGATAGCCTCGGCGGCAAGGCTCGTACTGCTGCTTTCGCTCCCGCTGACGGCAGCTTGCTCCGTGAAGGCTGTACCCGTCATAAGGGACGCCGTTGTCAGCGTCGGGAGCCTGCGCGTGGGCGGCTCCGAGGAAGTCCCCGCCGCGGAGCCCTCCACCACCCGCAGCGTCCGCAGCGAGCGAGCCGACGCCGACCTCCTGCAAAGCAGCATCACGCTCTCGGAGGGCTACGGGCTCGCCGACGAGGACGACACCACTGTAAAGCTGATAAGCCCGCTGGATATGGTCTCGCGCGACGCGGGTCCCAAGCCGTATCCGAGCGAGTCCGAATATGCCGAGGGCGGCGACATAGTCCGCACGACCTACGGCACGTACAGCGGAACGTGCTTCTTCGACCTCGCAAGCGGCGGACAGGTCAACAACAAGACCGAGCTCCCGAACGAGACGCTCATCGCGGAGAGCCGCTGCCTGCCGAACTTCACCGTCTCCGACACCGACGAGCCGCAGATACTCATATACCACACCCACACGACCGAGAGCTTCGAGCCGTACGTCCGCGAGAAATACGACGCTAATTTCAACTACCGCTCCACCGACGATACCAAGAATATGGTCATGGTCGGCAACGCGATACAGGCGGAGCTCGAGGCGGCGGGCTACAGCGTCATACACGCGACGGATATCCACGACTATCCCTCGTATAACGGCTCCTACGCCCGCAGCCGCGAGACTATCCTCCCCATTCTCGAGCAGTACCCGAGCATAAAGGTCGCCCTCGATATCCACCGCGACGCCATCTCGGGCGACGGCACCGCTGCCCAGCCCTACGTTGACGTCAACGGCAAGGAAGCGGCGCAGGTCATGATAATCTCGGGCTGCGACGACGGCACTCTCGGTATGCCCGACTACATGAAAAATTTCCACTTCGCCTGCTGTCTACAGCAGCAGCTCGAGTCCGACTACGAGGGGCTCACGCGTCCCATACTTTTCGACTACCGCCACTACAACCAAGACCTCACCACGGGCAGCCTGCTCATCGAGGTCGGCTCGCACTGCAACACCCTCGACCAAGCCCAGTACAGCGGACAACTTATCGGGCAGTCGCTCAGCCGCCTGCTCGATTCCATAAAGGAGCCGAAACCCCAAAATGAGAAGAAAAATAAATAAGACCGCAGTCAGTATCGTACTCGCGTACGTCGTACTGACCTGCGGTCTGCGAATGTTTTTATTGTCCTACGCGAACTCCTACAACAAGCTCAGCGAGGAGCCGATAGCTCCCGCCCGCCTCACGATAGGAAGCGACTCCGCCCGCCTCGATATCCTCGGCAGGAGCGTGCACCTGCGCTATCTGTCGGACAGCCGCGGCAGCCTTGCGGCTTACCTGCTCACGCCCGACGAGCTCCGCGCTGCCGCGGTGCTTGCCGCCCTCGTATCGGACAGGAAAGTCAGTTAGCCTTTGAGGTGAACGTCCTCGGATACAGGCTCTCGGGGCGCGACATCACGTCGTCGTAGAAGCTGTTGAGCTCGCCAGCGTAGTACAGGCTCGCGCTCGGGAACTTGCGGAAGTCGTCGGGAGTATACAGGCAGAACGACTTCTCGAGCGGCACCCCTATCTTATCGAGCGTATACGCCACGAACTGCGAACAGACAAAGTTCTTCTTGCGCTTCCACTCTATATTCATATAAACGGCAAGAAGTCCGAGTATATTGTAGGAGTAGATGTTGCGGTTGTCAACGAAATGGCATATTATGCGGTTATACTCCGCCTTCTGCTCCTTTGTGACGGGTATGCGGTATATCTCGCACGGTATGTATCCGAACTGCCCGAGTGTCCCCTTGCCGACTATCTCCTTGTTGAATGTCGCGGGGAGCGGTACGGGACGGTAGGTACGGCAGAAGCTGTACATCTCGGAAAGAGTTACATCTCCCGAAAGAGAAACGTGATTGAACGGCTTTTTGGTTATGAATCTGAAAAATCTCGCGGGACCTGTACCTGTCTGCGCGACTATCACGTAGATATAATCCTCCAAATTATCACCTCCGTCGAATGGTTCCGAGCCTATTTTTCGTCGCCCGAAAAATTTCTCTATAAATTATACCACAAACGCTTGCAAATTTCAAGAGTTTTTGATATAATAGTAATTGTTAACAATATGCGCCTGTAGCTCAGTGGATAGAGCAGTGGCCTCCGACGCCATGTGCGGGTGTTCGACTCACCTCAGGCGTACCAGAAACGCCCCTCGATACTCTCGGGGCTCAGTGAAAAGCGCCGAGCGGGCGCGCGCAGTTCGCGCGTTCGCTCGCAAGCTCGCTTACCTTTTCGACAGCGTCAGATGTACCCGCGATTGATACCTGCGTATAAGGCAGGGCATCAGCAATTACCCGCAACACATACCAAGCGGCTCAGTTCAACTGAGCCGCTGTTTTTATGTTATGAGTCCCATTTTTCTCAGCCGAGCCCTTATCGCTCCGTTTGTGCGCTTATGGTTGCGTGCTATCTCGACTATTGCTGTTCCCTGCGAAAACTCGTCGGAGAGCTGCCGCTCCTCCTCGTCCGACCACGCCCGCGGAGCCGACGAAGCCCTGCCGACCACGTGCTCCCGCAGGCTGTCGAGCTGCCTCTGCAGCGGGTCGTCCTCGCGCTCGTGCACCACGACCTCATCGGGGTTCGCGCGCACGTGCTCGCCGATAAGGCGGCAGAAGTCATCACCGTAGCGCTCAGCCTTGCGCTTGCCGACTCCCGACACGTTCAGGAATTCCTCGCGCGTCACAGGGCGGAGCCTGCACATATCCCTGAGAGCCGCGTCCGAGAAGACGATATACGCGGGCACATTCGCCTCGGAGGCGAGCCTGCTGCGGAGCTCCCTGAGCTTCTCGAACAGCGGGTCATCGGCGTAGGAGCTGTTGTCTCCGCGGCGGCTGCTCTTGGGAGCCTTCTTCGGCAGGTTCATCTTCACGGTGATACGCTCCTTCACTATCTTCGCCGACGCGGGAGTGAGCTCCACAACGGGGTACTCGTCGTCGGTGAAGCTGAGGTAGCCGCACGCGATGAGGTGGTCGAGCTCGGCGCGTATGATGTGTATAGGGACATCGCTCATGATACCGTAGGTCGACAGCTTGTCGAAGCCGAACGAGACGAGCCGCGCGCTGTCGCTGCCGCGGAGCACATCTATCACCATATTTTTGCCGAAATATCGCCCCTTCTGCTTGATTCGGAACACACAGGAGACTATCTTCTGCGCGTCGACGGAGATATCGACCTCCTCAAAGCCGTTCACGCAGCTCGAGCAGTTGCCGCAGTAGGAGGGCGCCTTCTCGCCGAAATATTTCAGCATGAATTCTCTCAGGCAGCCCGCCGTCGTCGAGTATATCGTCATATCCTTGAGGCGCTGCCTGTCGCGCTCGAGCATGATATCCTTTTCCTCGGCAGAGAGCTCGCCGTTTTCCTCGCGGCTCTTTTCTATCATGAAGTTGTTGGTGCGCACGTCCATCGCTCCGTAGAGAAGGATACACTGCGCAGGGCTGCCGTCACGACCCGCACGTCCTGCCTCCTGATAGTAGCTCTCGATGTTCTTGGGCATATTGTAGTGGATAACGAACGCCACGTCCGACTTGTCGATACCCATACCGAAGGCGTTCGTAGCCACCATTATCCGCTTGCGGTCGTATATGAAATCCTCCTGATTGGCGCATCTTTCGGAGTCCGCGAGCCCCGCGTGGTACCTCGTCGCGGAGAAGCCGTCCGCATTGAGCTTCTCGCAGACCTCCTCCACGTTCCTGCGTGAGAGGCAGTACACGATGCCGCACTTGTCGCCGAAGCCGTCGAGCAGCCTCCTCAGCTCCGCGTACTTGTTCTGCGGCTTTATCACCGAGAAGTAGAGGTTGGGGCGGTCGAAGCCCGTTATCAGCGAGAACGGCTCGTGCAGTCCGAGCAGGCGGACGATATCGTCCCTGACCGTATCGGTGGCGGTCGCGGTGAAGGCGCTGACTATCGGGCGGCGCGGCAGGCCGGCGATGAATTCGGAGATGTGGAGGTAGCTTGGGCGGAAATCCTGTCCCCACTGCGAGACGCAGTGCGCCTCGTCGATCGTGACCATGGAGATATCGACCGACGCGACGAGGCGGTCTATCTCCTGCGTGCCGAGGCGCTCGGGAGCTATGTACACGAGCTTGCACTCTCCCCCGCACACGCGGCGCATGGTCTCGGCGTACTCCTCCTGCGTGAGCGAGCTGTTGATACAAGCGGCACTGACTCCCGCCGTGACGAGGGAGCTTACTTGGTCCTTCATCAGGGAGATGAGCGGCGAGATGACTATGGTAACGCCGCCGAGCATGACAGCGGGCACCTGATAGCACAGGGATTTTCCCGCTCCCGTGGGCATAATGCCGAGCACATCGCAGCCGCTCAGGATATGGTCGATGAGCTCCGACTGTCCGCTGCGGAATTCCCTGTGACCGAAATATTCCTTCAGCACTGCATATTTATCCATTCGCACCCGCCTCCTATCGCACAGTTACACCCTATTATACCATTTTCGCGGCAAAAATGCAAGGAATGCACTTTCGGCGCAGTGTCTGCGCTTCCGAATCGCGGCATAGATCAATAAAACGGAAGGCTTTTCCCGCGCAGTTGCTATTTTGTGTGTAATGTGGTATAATCTAATTGATTCAAATACTCATGCAAGGCGGTCAGCGCAGCAGGGTCATCTCCTGCATGTCGGCGTCAACGCGAGCCACAGCGCCGTAGGGAAGAATGGCGCGCGGCGCGGCGTGCCCGAAGTTGACGTTATATACAATGGGAATGCTCCTGTTGCCCACGGCATCGCACCATACAGCCTTGTACTCATCGTAGTATCTCTCGTTCAAGGGCTTGCCGACGATGATACCGTTCAGACCCTCGAACACGCCTTCACGCTCAAGTGCGGCGAGGTACTCCCTCAGCATTTCTGGAGGCGGCGTTACCTCACTGGTCTCGGCAAAGAGTATTTTGCCGCGCCATTCATCGGCAGTAGGGAATATGCTGTATCTTCGGGTCAGCTCGCTCTGCATTCCGAGGTCTGCGTCAAGCTGAGGGCACTTCTCAAATTCCCCCGCGAGCAGCTCGCCCTCAAAGACGGCGCTCCCCTGCAGCAGCTCAAAGCCGCGCTCTTCTCTGTGGGAGACGGGCATAGTACCAACGGCTGCGGCAGAGAAGTCCGTCCTCTCCTCATACCACACATCGGATGATGTTATCTTCCTGCCTTGATACGGTGCGAAGCAGCTCTCGAACTGTGCCTTTGAGTACGGGAGCATATCGCCCGAAAGCTCTGCGAGGTCACACATGAAAGCCTGTCCGTAGAAGGTCTGCAAGCCCAATCTGCGGAGCATAAAGTGATTATTGGTCGTATCGGAGAAGCCGAGAAAGAACTTGGGGTGCTGACGTACAGCGTTTATGAATTCCTCGTCCTCCATAAGGTACGGGAACGTGCGAAAGGTCTCGAATCCGCCTATGGAGGTGATGATACCCTTTACGGAATCGTCGAGAAAGGCTGCTTTGAGGTCAGCCGCGCGGGCTTCGGGGTGCGCCATGATGTAGTCCGCGCCCATGAGAGCGTGCTCGGTGAAAACGGGCTCAAGTCCGAACCGACGCAGACAGCGCAAGCCCAGCTCTTTTTCGTGAGCGCAGTACGGCTCGCCGATAACGCCGCTTGAAAGGCATATTACCGCGACCTTATCGCCCTTCTTCAGGGGCTCGGGTATGAGAGATATCGTTTTTTCATTATTGTTCAACGCCAAACGCCTCTTTTCCTGATATTGGAATATTATAACATATAGTAAACGAAAAAGCAAGATGCGCGGAGGACACGAGCCGCCGAAGGTCGTGGGGCTGCAACTCCGATGATGTAAAATAAGGAGGATACTATGACTGCTGAAAGCTATCTGAGATTTATCGTGGACGAGATACATTCGACCGTCGTCGCGACCGTCGACGAGGACGGTCTGCCCGTGACCTGCGTCATTGATATGATGTACGCCGACGGGGACGGGCTCTGCTTCCTGACCGCAAAGGGCAAGAGCTTCTACAGGCGGCTGACGGCGCGCGGCTACATCGCGCTCTCGGGCAAAAAGGGCGAGAACACCATGAGCTGCACGGCGGTCTCGGTACGCGGCAGAGTGCGGGAACTCGGCGCGGAAATGCTGCCGCTCCTGTTCGAGAGGAATCCCTATATGCGCGACATCTACCCGACCGAGGACAGCCGCAGGGCGCTCACGGTCTTTCAGCTGTATGAGGGCAGCGGCGAGTGGTTCGACCTCTCGAAGAAGCCGATAGAGCGCGACAGCTTCTCCTTCGGCGGAGCTGAGAGCAGAGTCGGCGGCTACTTCGTGACCGAGGACTGTATCGGCTGCGGGACCTGCCTCGGCGACTGTCCGCAGAGCTGCATAGACATGGTAGGCGGCAGAGCCGTCATCAGGCAGCAAAACTGCCTGCACTGCGGCAACTGCGCGGCAGTATGTCCCGCGGGCGCTGTAAAGACGGGCTGAAACAAACGCAAAAAGAACTGTTACACCGAGTAACAGCTCTTTCATTTTATGTGATAGATGTGAGCGGTATCTGCTCGAGGTCCCACGTGCTGTCGGGGTGAATGGTTATCAGCTCCGCGCCGCGCTGCTTGGTCTCCTTGGCAATACCGGGCATCGCGAGGTAGTCTATACTCATGCCGTAGGTGAGACGTATGCCCTTGTACTCTATCGAAGCGTTGTTGTAGTGGTCGTGACCGCAGAAGAAGCCCGTCGTGCTGCCGAGCTCAAGCGCCGTATCGAACATCTTGCTCGGGTAGTCGGAGCAGCACACGAGGTCGTTCGTGATACCGCCGTGGTCGCCGGGGTTCTCGCCGAAGTAATACGTGACCTCGTCGCTGCCGTCGAGGTAGAGCTCGGTAGCGGTCTTGTATTCCTGCAGCGGGATATGGAAGAACACGAACGAATTGACTGTACGACCCGCCTCGCTGTTCATGCGCCCGACCTGCTCGGCGTACCATTCGACTTGGTCGTCGTGGATATAGTCGTAGACGTTGATACCCTCGCCCGTGTAGGCGTTGGAGTCTATCATGAAAAGCCCCGTATTCAGCGAGCCGTCGGTATTGCGCAGCTCGATGAGCTGGTTGTTCCTGCCCATGACATCGGGCTGAACATATGGGTAGAGCAGGTTGCCCGAGGTCTTGTACGACAGCGACGTGTAGACCTCGTTCAGCTCGGTCTTGTTGAGGGTAGAGAGGTTCTCGGTGTCGTGGTTGCCGTAGGTGAACGCCCACGGTATGCCCGTATTGCGCATGAACGCCGCAAACTGCTGCACAGGCGCGGAGTTGTTGAGCGACATCGACATTATACCGAGCGGGAAGCAGAGGTCGCCCGTGACGAGCACGAGGTCGGGCTGAGTGTGCTCTATCTCGGCGTAGCAGGCTCTCAGCGCCTTCATGTCCTTGTTGTAGGAGTAGAGACTGCCGCCGATGTGGATATCGGTGAGGTGGAGTATCTTGAAGTCCTCGGTGGAGGAGGTTATCGTGTAGACGCCCGTCTCCTCGTCATATTCTATCTTGTGAGTATTATGCTCCACGACGGGGACGGAGTTGATGTAGCTCTGCGTGTACCACGTATCGCGCTGGAGCAGCATAAATCCGCCGCCGAGCACAGCTGCGGCAGTCACGACCGCAAACCTGCGCGGATTGAACACGAGATTGCGGAAGGTGACGCGTCTGCGTGCGGTGAGGTCGAGGACAATGATGATGAGCGCGAAGATGAACGCTGCACCGATGAAAATGTTCGCGGGGTAGCTGAAGCTGCTCCTCGCGGCGACGGTGAACACGGTGACTCCCACCCAGTAAACGAGCGAGAATGCCGTTATGAGAATGCCGTATCTGCGGGCTTTTTTCTCATCGGGGAGGGATATGCGCTTCCGTAACAGCCTGTGGAGGATGATGTTCTTCACGAGCAGGAACAGCGGTATCTGCACCTCTATCATATTCGAGAAGAAGTTCTCCGCGAGCTCGGCGGACTTGGAGTTGCCGAAGACGAAGAAGCTCATCTCCGAGCCGATAAAGATGAACACCGCTCCGATGAGCAGGGCGACGGAGTTGAACAGCCGCTTCGTGTACTTGTCCGAGCGCGCCCGCAGATAGGCGAACGCCTCGTTGTCGTATTTCTGCTCCTTTACCGCGCGCTCCGTTCTGACTATCTTCCTGATGAGCAGCCACGCTAAAAGCGCAAATATCGCGGTCATCAGGAGGACGAAGAAGAACTCCGCATTTCGGTGATACGCGTTGTAGAACACCCACAGCAGCTCCATAAACGCCGCACACACGAACCACGCCGCCGCGTACGTCCGCAGGCGCTGCCTCCACAGCAGCTTTTTTGTCGGCTTGAGCTCGGCTGCATCGCCCGCATTGCGCCACGCTGCCGCCTGCTCCTCGGTGTAGCCCGCAAGCTGAGCAAGCTTTGCGAGGCTGCCGTATTCGGCGAGCACGGCGTCTATCGCCTCGCCCTCCGACCTGTCCGCACAGAGCTCGTCAAACCTCTCGCCGAGCGCCGCACTTATCTTCTCCTGCGCGTCGCTCGCCTCGGGAGAATACGGTATATCCTCAAAAAACAGGTCAACTATCCTGTCTGTCCGTTTGTCCATTGTCGCTACCTCTTGTTTCAAATAAGGGAGACTCCATTGCGCGGAGTCTCCCTCGTTTTCGGTTATTTGCCTGCGGCTTCCTCGTCGGTGTGACGTATCTGCGCGCGCTTTATCTTTCCGCCGAGCGTCTTCGGGAGCTCGTCCACGTACTCGATAACACGCGGGTACTTGTAGGGAGCGGTCTCCTTCTTGACGTGGTCCTGAAGCTCCTTCGTGAGCTCGGGAGACGGCGTGTAGCCCTTCGCGAGAACGACCGTAGCCTTTACGACCTGTCCGCGTATCGGGTCGGGAGCGCCTGTGATAGCGGACTCAACTACCGCGGGGTGAGTGAGCAGAGCGCTCTCGACCTCGAACGGTCCGATGCGGTAGCCCGAGCACTTGATAACGTCGTCGTTACGACCTACGAACCAGTAGTAGCCGTGCGAATCGCGCCATGCGACGTCGCCCGTGTCGTAGTTCTCGCCGCCGAGAACAGCCTTTGTGAGGTCGGGGTCCTTATAGTAGCCGCAGAACAGACCTGTCGGGTGGCTCTTGTCGATACCGCAAGCCATAATGCTGCCCTCCTCACCGTCGTCGCACTCGGTGCCGTCGGCGCGGAGGAGGTGGATATTGTACAGCGGCGAGGGCTTGCCCGTCGAGCCGGGCTTAGGGTCTATCCACGGGAAGTTCGCGATAAGAACGGTTCCCTCGGTCTGACCGAAGCCCTCGCGCATCTTCTTGCCCGTGAGGTCATAGATGCGGTTGAATACCTCGGGATTGAGCGGCTCGCCCGCGTTGCAGAAGTTCTGTATCGACGAGAGGTCGTACTGCGTCATATCCTCTTGCAGCATAAAGCGGTACATAGTGGGCGGAGCGCAGAACGTGGTCAGCTTGTAGCGGCTGATGACCTCGAGTATATCCTTTGCGTTGAATCTGCCCGTGAAGTCGTACGCGAACTGTATCGCGCCGCATATCCACTGACCGTATATCTTGCCCCAGCCGAACTTAGCCCAGCCCGAATCCGAGATGGACATATGGAGCTTGTTCTCCTGAACCTGATGCCAGTATTTCGCGGTAACGATATGACCGAGCGGGTGCGCGAAGTTGTGGCACACCATCTTGGGCATACCCGTCGAGCCCGATGTGAAGTAGATGAGCATGGTATCGGTCGCCTTGGTAGCCTCATCGCCCGTGGGACGCTCGAATGTATCGGGACATTTCGCTATCTCGTCCTCGAAGAAGTCCCAGCCCTCGCGCGGCTCTGCGACTGCTATCTTCCTGCGGAGGGTAGCTATCTGCGGAGCGGCCTCGTCTATCTGCTTGCGTATGTACTCGTCGTCGCAGGCGATGATAGCCGATATCTCAGCCATATTTCCGCGGTATGCGATATCGTGAGCGGTAAAGAGCAGGTTGCCGGGGATAAGGATAACTCCGAGCTTGTGGAGCGCGGTGGCTATTACCCAGTACTCCCAGCGGCGGCGGAGGATAAGGAGGACAACGTCGCCCTTCTTGAGTCCGAGGCTGCGGAAGTAGTGGCAGGTCTGATTTGAGAGCTTTGAAATGTCGGTGAAGGTGAAGGTGCGCTCCTGCTTGTCATGAGAGAGCCACACAAGCGCCTTCTTGTCGGGCTCCTGCTTAGCCCATTCGTCAACGATGTCCCAGCCGAAGTTGAAATCCTCGGGAACATTTACGCGGTAGTTTTCTATGAAGTCCTCGTACGAATCGAAGTCGATACGAGGCAGGTATCGGTCTAAAAGCATTTTATCAAGAACTCCTTTTTATCAGCTCATTCCGCTATCATGGTCAGGAAGCGCGCCTTACTGTCGCCGTAGCAGCGCTGACCGTGCGGATATTTTGGATTGAAATAGATAGAATCGCCCTCGTTGAGGATTATCTCCTTGTCCTCGAAAACAACGGCAATGCTGCCCTTCAGCACGAGGTTGAACTCCTGACCCGTATGAGTTACGAGCTTTGCGGGCTCGTCCGAGGGCTCAAGAGTAACGAGGAGGGGCTGCATGATCTTGTCCGCATAGCGGAACGCAAGGTCTTTGAAGCGATAGCCGGGGAAGCGGCTCACGCTCTTGCCGTGACCGCGGCGGACGACCTGATATGTATCTATACGGCTGGGCTCACCTGTCACCAGCTCGTTAAAATCGACTCGGAATTTATTGGCGATCTCGTAGATGACGCTAATGGGGAAATCTCCGTTTTCTTCGTAGCCTGCATACTGCGCGGTATCAAGTCCGAGCTCCTTGGCAAGCTGTTCCTGTGAATAGTCGCATACCTCTCGCAGCTCGCGTATGCGTGCAGCGATCTCATTAATGCTTTCCATAGTGCAACCTCCGTTTATATGAATCGTATCGTGCGGGACAGCCGTCTCCGCCTGTCGATACAAATTTTATTATAGCACATTAATAATGTATTTGTCAAGCGCTTGGCATAGGCTGTGTGGGGGCGGCGTTCCGCCGCCCTCCAATATGCAGGCAAACGAACGGCAACCCTTTGTAGGGGACGCCGCCCTCGGCGTCCCACGAATTTATCGTTTGCCTGACGGGCGGGCGTGGGCGCCCGCCCCTACATCGTACAGGCGAAAAATTTCTCCTCCCCTGTTGCAATTTGAACTATTGTTGGCGGTATATCGGCGGGCGCACACGCGGGTGCGCCCCTACAGGGAAAATTTTCTCCTCCCCTGTTGCATTTTAAACTATTGTATGTTATAAGCGCGGTGTCCGCGCCGCCGAATCGCGCCTTAGCTGTGCAAATCGGACATTTATCTCCGCGCATCTTGCTTTTTTGGTTACTATATGTTATAATTAACTAAATACTTTTCGACAGTATTCTACAGGAGGGGTGAAATATGGAGAAAGAAAAGCAGATACGCTACTACGAGCTGCTCGAACAGCTCATCGCCGTCACGAGGGACAGTGACAACTTCAGCCTTGACAAGGTGTACAAGCCGCTGTCGGAGCTGTGCAGGCTTTTCCGCGTATCCAAGGGCGTCACCGAGTTTTACAAGAGCGCCAACCACGAAAAATCGGGGCGCGGCGAGGTCTTCGTCTGCTACGACAGCGGCGAGGACGGCAGCGAGGTGCTCGGCAGACGTATCGTGGACGAGTCGATGGCGGTCTCGAAGTGCAGGGTCTATATGGCTGACGGGGCAGAGCCAATGACCGACGAGGAGCGCGAAAAGGTCGACCTCGTCATGAAGATAGTGCTCAGCTTCATCAGCAACAGCAGACTGAGAAAGATAGTCGAGCGCCTCACGTTCTACGACGACAACGGCTACCGCAATATGCGCTCGTTCATGCGCTGTCTCGAGCAGCTCAACGAGAAGAAGCAGCTCGGCACGCACACCGCCATATACTTCAATCTCCGCCACTTCTCGCAGGTGAATCAGGAGATAGGCAGAAACAACGGCGACATAGTGCTCAGGAACTACTACACCATGCTCGAGGAGGTCATCGGCGACGACGGTATTATCTGCCGCGCGGGCGGCGACAACTTCGTTGCCGTATTCGATGACGGTCTGCTCATCGACGTGCTCGAGATACTCAAGGGAGTGCCTGTACCCTACGGTTCGGGCAGCTCTGACCGCGTGACCGTCTCCGCAAGCACGGGCGTTTTCCGTATCCCCGACGGCTTCGTATACGAGGACGTAGGCGATATCATGGACAAGATAGCCACCACCTCAAGAGCCGCAAAGCTCAATCCCTCCGACAACATCGTCTTCTTCGACGGCAAGACCGAGGAGGGCAGAGAAAGGCTCGCCAACTTCCGCAAGCTCCTGCCGCTCGCGCTCGAGAACGGCGAGTTCAAGGTCTACTATCAGCCCAAGACGGACATACAGTCCGAGGAGGTGATAGGCGCGGAGGCTCTCTGCCGATGGGAGCACGAGGGCGCTGTCATCATGCCCTCCGACTTTATCCCGATACTCGAGCAGAGCTCCGACATCTGCAAGCTCGACTTCTATATGCTCGAGCAGGTCTGTCGCGATATACGCCGCCGCCTCGACGAGGGCAAGCGCGTGGTGCGCGTGTCCGTCAACCTCTCCCGCAAGAATATGATGGACGCCGACCTCCCCGAGCACGTCATAGATGTCGTGGACAAGTTCCGCGTCCCGCATGACCTCATCGAGATAGAGCTGACAGAGTCCACGACCGACGTCGAGTTCAAGGAGATAAAGCGCGTGGTGAGCGAGCTCCAGCAGGAGGGCATTTCCACCTCCGTGGACGACTTCGGACTGGGACAGTCCTCGCTCAACCTTATCCGCGAGATACCGTGGAACGTGCTGAAGATAGACCGCAGCCTCCTCCCCATCGACGAGGAGAACCCCCACAGCACCCGCAGTATCATGTTCAAGTACATCGTCGCGATGGCGAAGGAGCTCGGGCTCGAGTGCATCGCCGAGGGCGTCGAGACCGAGAATCAGGTGCGGATGTTGCGCGACAACAGCTGTTCCGTCGCACAGGGCTTCTACTTCGATAAGCCGCTCCCGCCCGAGCAGTTTGAAGCAAAGCTCGATAAATAGAAACAAAACAGCCATAGAGAAGTTCTTCTCTATGGCTGTTTTTCAGTAGGGGCGCACAGTGTGCGCCCGCGATACACTGATAGACCGCCTTACGCGCTCAACAAAACTCGCCGTATTCGCACCCCACGTGCGATACGTTGATATCGTCGATGAGCTCGAGCGAACCGTGTCTGCGCTCGAACAGCTTTATCCTGCCCTTGCCCGTACCGCCGTTCCAGAGGCGGTTGTGCTGCTTCGAGCCGTCGGGGGCTTCGTAATTGATGAGCAGCATCTCGTCCTTTCGGCAGTGTATGCACGTCCTCATCACGTACTTCGGGGTCGACTGCTGGATATGCCACACTATCTCTGTCTCGGTCTCGAACGCCCTGAACAGGGTCTTGGGGCGCGTCCACACCTTCGAGAAGTTGAACTCGAACTCCCTGCCCTCGTAGTAGAACGCTCCGAGGAGTATGCGGTCGAGCGAAACGCCGAATACACGCGGTCTTCCGCCGCCGATGTCGAACACGCTGTTCTTGAGCTTTTTGCCCGTAATGCGGCTCTCCATGCAGTTCGACGAGAGCCATATCCACGGCGAGGTGAAGTCCGCTCCCCAGTTCTTGTCGGCATAGCCGTAGCAGGTCTCGGGCGTGACGGAGTAGCGTCTGCCGCCGAAGGTGACGGTGCCCGTATACAGCGTCTTCATGCCCTCGGCGTGCCAGTACATCTCGAAGGCGTTCACGGCGCGCATAGCGTCGCCCGCGCCGTAGCCGACGTT
>JAUMVH010000048.1:0-1273 GCA_030530245.1 Ruminococcus sp. | reverse complement strand
GCTATCTTCTTATCAACTTTCAGCTCCCACGTCATCTCGCCCGCGTCGCACATCCACTCGGGGTGAGCGGCTGCGTCCTCGGGCGTGACCCTGACGCTTCCGCAGAGCTTATCCTCCGTGGCGTAGCAGTCGTCGGCGATTATCGAGAACGGCACTCCCTCGGAGACGCTGATGTCGTTCCACGAGAAGAAGCGGTGGAGCTGGCGCGCGTCCTTTCCCCAGCAGCCCGCCTTGACCATGAGGTATGACGGCTTCTTGCCCGCGAACTGGTTCTCGGGGAGCTGACCCAGTACGGGCTCGGGCTCGGCGAGGTCGGGGTTGCAGACGAAGAACTCGATGAAGAAGGCTTTTTCCTCGCCTGTCAGCTCATCGACGCCCGTAAACGAGTGCCACCACCAGTCGTAGCCCTTCCGCGCGAGCTTGTCCCTGAGCATACAGGCGTTGCGTGTGATATCGTGCTTATTGAATTCCATAGCATTTCTCCTATCCTGATATTTGCGTCCGATTTATAAGTCCAGTATATTATAGCATAAAAATACAGGAAAAGCAACAGCCGCGCTGTTAGCTTTGAAGTCTGTGTTATAGCACTACAGATAAATATTTAAAGAATTCAAAAAAGGATTGACAAATTGTCACAGGTTTGGTACAATTAATAAGTTGAAAGATGTTCGTTAAGCGAACCGATCTACGATGAGATTCTCCGCAAAGAACCAAAGTATCAAGGAGAAGGTCCTATGGGAGTACTAAATTTTTTCAAGATAAGCAACGGCATTGCAAACAGTATCAGCTTCACAAGCAAGGTCCTCGGTACGGGGACGTATTCGGGTCATGTGGGTCCGTCGAGACTTCCCGAGGGACACGGAATATTTATCAATGACCTTGAAATAGAGTACGACGGCGAGTGGAAGGACGGCAAGCTCTGCGGCTTCGGCAGAAAATACGCCAAGGGCTACTATGATATAACTCAGCAGGACGACGATGAACCCAACAAGTCCCTTTTTTATGCGGGCGACTTCAAGGACGACAGATTTCACGGAAAGGGCAAGCTCTTCCATCAGAGCGGCAAAGTCGAGTACGACGGCGACTGGGAAGACGGCTGGAGATCGGGCGAGGGCACGGAGTACTATGCCAACGGCTCGGTCAGATATGTCGGAACGTGGAAGCGCGGAAGATATAACGGCAGCGGCGTTTACACCTATGAGAACGGCGATGTTCTCAAGGGCGAATGGCGTGACGGGCTCGTTGAGGGCTACGCCGAGCTCTCCACGCGTGA